>CAZNQT010000577.1:0-3218 GCA_964574885.1 uncultured Pirellulales bacterium | reverse complement strand
TAAACGCCTCCTGCTCCATTTCCAGAGGTTCGCGGTCATCGATATTGAGCATTTCGACGTTCACCAGATCTTGCCAGTTGGTATCTTCGAGTTTGATCTGGCCGTTTTCATTCTGCTGCTGGCGGAGCCACTGCACCATATCGATATTAGCCGCCTTACTAATCATCAAGCCGCCTTTTTTCAGATAGTCCAGTGAGAGATACGCCTGGTCGCTGAATATCCTGACCTTGCGTTCCGTTTTTAAGGCCAGTCGCGAGGCGGTCAGATTGGCCACGCAGCCGTTTTCAAATTCCAAGCGTACGTTGGCAATATCTTCCTGTACGCCTAAGACGTTTATACCAACGGCGTGGACGTCTTTCACCGGACTTTGGGCCAGCGAGAGAATGATATCAATATCATGGATCATCAAATCCAGCACGACGCCCACATCCGTCGAACGGAACGTATAAGGAGAAATCCGCTGGGCTTCCATAAACTTCGGCTCAATCTGCAATCGATTCATGGCCTGCACAACGGGATTAAACCGCTCGGAATAGCCTACCTGCAGGGTGCTATGGTGTTTCCGAGCCAATTGCAGCATCTGATGGGCTTCTTGCAGCGACATGGCCAGCGGCTTTTCCACCAGCACCGGGATCGAGCGTTTGAGAAACGGTTCGGCTACCACGGCGTGCGATTCGGTGGGAACGGAAATAGTTACCGCATCGACCTGATCGATAATATCCCGGCCATCCGCATAGGCCTTACCGCCGTACTCGCTTACCAGTTCCTGGGCTTTGGGCAAATCGGTATCCACAACGGCCACCAGATCTACCAGTTTCATCTGACTGTAGATGCGGCTGTGCAGCCGTCCCATCTTACCGGCGCCGATCACCGCTGTACGTAATTTCGTCACTCGGTTTTTCTCCTTCCGGATTATTTTTTGCGCAGCTCGGCCGGAGTCCGAAATCGACGGTGTTTTCGTTCATCCTTGCGAGTCGTCTCCAGGTAGCGTCCGAAACGACCATCGCAACTTCGCTGCATAAACTCGTACAAATAGGTTACATGTCCATTGAGGCATTTCTGGTCAGCCATCGCTTTGAGATTCTCACTGATACTGTTTCCCGTACGAAATAGTTGCCGAAACGCCTGCTTTAAGTCCACAATATCCTGCTCAGTGAAATTATGTCGCTTGAGACCTTCTTCATTGATGGCCCGGATTTCATTGGGATCACCGTCGAATTTGACGAACGGCGGCACGTCGCGACGCACCGGCGTCAAGCCGCCCACGTAACTGAATTTGCCAATCGTAACAAAATGATGAATACCGACCAGGGCCGAGACGACCGCGCCTTCTTCGATTTTTACATGGCCGGCTAACAGGGATTCATTGCCCAGGAGAATTTTATCTTCCAGGATGCAATCGTGGGCGACATGCGCCGCCACCATGAGCAAATTGTGATTGCCGAGGATCGTTTGGCCGAGTCCCAGTTCCGTTCCGCGGTGTACGGTGACGTTTTCCCGGAATACATTATGCGATCCAATGATCGTTTCGGTCGGCGCGCCGTCGTATTTCAGATCCTGGGGAGCAGCGCCGACGACTACATTCTGATAAAATACATTGCTTTCGCCGATCCGGGTATGACCGTCAATGGTTACATTATTCATCAATTCGCACCCGTCGCCGATCTGCACGTTCGGGCCTATGACGCAAAAAGGTCCGATGCGTACCTGGGCGCCGATCTGCGCGGAGGGATTGACAACTGCCAGTTTCGAGATATCCGTCATATCCGATTTCTTTCCCAAAGGGTATTTTTAATGGCGCGATAATTCACGGTAACGTCCCGAGCGATGCTGATGGCTGTGCTGCAGGAATTCCAACAGGTAACGCACATGTTCATCCAGGCCGTTTTCGCTCGCTAACTCTTCAACGGCCTGGGCGATGGATTTGCCATCCCGCCGTCGATATAACCGACGATAGGCTTGCATCAAATGCTCAATATGATCTTGCAAAAATCCCGCTCGCTGTAAACCGATTACATTCAAACCCCGTACTTTACACGGATACAGTCCCCCCGCTCGGACGAACGGCGGCAAATCGTGATGCACCGTACTCATGCCTGCCGTATAGGTAAAACGACCTATGGTGACAAACGGCTGCAACGAGGTGATTGCATTGAGAAACACATTATGTTCCAACTTGCAGTGACCGCCGACCTGGACATAATTCCCCAGAATACCGTTATCCTCTATTTCACAATCATGACCGATATGAGATCCGGTCATGAAAAAAGTATTATTGCCGATGACCGTTTGTCCCTCGCCTCGGGAGGATCCCCCGTTGATGGTCACGTTTTCGCGAAACGTATTGTTGTCGCCGATAATCAATTTGGTATCGGTTTCCGGCACGCCGACGATTTGAGGCTCTTCCCCCAGAACGCAATTGGCATAGATAAGATTATTCGTGCCTACAATCGTGTCGGGGGAGATATACACATGGGCCCGCAATTCGCAGCCGTCGCCTAATATTACATGGGGGCCTATAACACAACCGGGCCCGATAGAAACATCGGTTCCCAACTGCGCCGTTTTATCTACCACTGCTGTCGAAGCGATCTGAGTCACCAGCAAATCCCTTTTTTATCCTGTTCTCCGATCCAATTTCTACACGGGGTCGGCATCGACCAGCATGAAGCGAATCTGGGCTTCGGCGGCCACCTGATTGCCCACCAGGGCCCGACAGCGACAATCGCCGGTGCGACTTTTCACCCGCACGGTTTCCACTTCCAAAATCAATTGATCGCCGGGTACCACGGCCCGGCGCATCTTGACCTTATCCATACTCAGGAGCACCGCCAATTGACCGGTATGCTCCAATCGCTGGGCAAACAGCAGACCGGACATCTGCGCCAAGGCTTCCACGATTAACACGCCCGGCATGATCGGGATCCCGGGAAAATGCCCTTGGAAAAAAGGTTCGTTCATCGTCACATTTTTAATGCCCACCGCCCGGCGATCCCCGTCAATCTCCACGACGCGATCCACCAGTAACAGGGGATAACGATGCGGCAACACCTTTTGAATCTTACGAATATCCAGTACGGCATCCAGGTCCGTTCGTCGTCGGTGTTTATGTTTCTCAACCGACTCCAGGAGATTTTTTACCAACAGGTGATTACAACTGTGCCCGCTGCGATACGCCACTAGTCGTCCGCGCAGGCGACGACCGAGCAGCATTATAT
>CAZNQT010000576.1:0-3236 GCA_964574885.1 uncultured Pirellulales bacterium | reverse complement strand
CCCATCGGGATAACCCGTGCCGTCCTGGTTTTCATGATGGCTGCGGATGACCAGTTTCACCATCGGACCAATCTCTTCCGGTAGCATGTCCGCTCCACGCTCCGGGTGCCGGCGAATAAGCGTTTTTTCCTCTTCCGTGAGTGATCCTTCTTTACTATAGAGATGTTCGATCGGCGTCATACCGATATCATGAAACATCGACGCCGTTGCCAGAGGAGTCAGATTCATGGCGTTATGAACGTTATTGGCAGCGGACAGACGCTCTCGTTCCTGCTTGATGTAATTGCGAATGGTATTGCCGATCACCAGACTCAGGTAAAACACATTGGCACTGTGTTCCTGGAGATAGCTATTCCAGTTATGGCTCTGTTCGATAATCGCCATCGTTACCGGATTCTCCTCCAGGTAGCGCATCATCTCCTCGATCACCTGCTGCATACCGGCTACGTTATCGCCCGTCAGGACCGTTCCGTTGCGTACACCACTGTTGACTTTCGCTACCATCGTGGCAACATTGCGACGTACCTCCCGTGACACCGTTTGATCGTGTGCATCGTCCTGGAAGTCCACAATCTCATCCAGAACCGGATCGATCACCCGTACCATGAGTTCCGGAAACTTTCGTTTCAGCGCGTTGATATCCATCTCGTTCAGTCTGCGACCGTGCGCCAGCAGCACGCTGAAATCATTCATGATATTCGCCGCCAGAACCATTCCCGGTTCCAACTCATCCACGTGTACAATAATCGGCATCGAGCGTCTCTCCCGATTCGCTTATCGGACTTACTTTGTCATCGCATACCCCAAACCCCGTGGTTCCCTTTCTCTCCATCGTCATTTTACCCACGCGAATATATGGGGAAAATCCTGAGAAATGCACCCCCGGGGCCCGACCAAATAACCTGGAATTATTCTTTATCTTGTTCGCGTCGTTGGCGTGCCCGCTCCACCAGCGTCTGGAAAACCCGGTGCTGCACTTTGCTATCCAACGTCATTTCCGGGTGCCATTGTATCCCGACAATCCATCCCTTCCCTCCCGCCGTATCTGCCTCAATCGCTTCAACAACCTCCCCCGGCCCCCTCGCCGCCACGCGCACTCCTTTCCCCAACTCACCCACCGCCTGACCGTGCAAACTCACTACCTCTTCCAGTCGCTTGACGCCCAAACATTCCGCCAACACGCTATTCGGTTCCAGTTCGACCGCATGCCCCCCTAAAAGCAGATGACTGCCTTTCATGTCGTCCTCTTTACGCAAGTTACGTACTGTACCCCCCAATGCCACGTTGATCACCTGACAACCTCGACAAATTCCCAGGATCGGCAGTCCTCGCTCCTTTGCCGCCAGTACCAACGCCACTTCGAAATCGTCGCGCGCCCGATGAACCAGCATGGTATCGCCCTTTTCTCCCCCGAATACCGCCGGATCGATATCCCCCCCCCCGGTCAGCAGCACTCCGTCAAGTTCCTTTTCTTCCAGCAACTTTTTCACCGCTTCCAGAGTAACCGGCTCACCCGCCGCATCGGGATGCAGCGGTATCAATCGTCCGCCCGCCGCCGTCATCACTCGTTGATACGTTGCGTCGAAAATCCCCACTCGACCCAGCAGCGTATCATCCAGCGAAAAGGCGATACGCGGCGCATCGTCCGGTAACTGGGAGTCGATCCAGATCGGATAAATGATCCGAAAGGAAACATAGATTATGATTAAAAACGCAAAGCCCAGGCCGATGCGCCGCAGCCACCGCCGCCGTCGCTTTTTCGGTTGGGCCGATTTACCCGTTTTCTGACTTGCCTTATTTTCCATCGTCGCTGCCGGGACCGCCCTCCCCCGTGATCAATTCCAGGTTCACCTTGCCGTGACGCAAAAACACCGCTAAAGGATACAACACCCCCAGCGCCGCTTTCGGATCGTCGCGCGAAAGCACATCATAGATATTATCCTTGTGTTCCTCCAGCAGTTGTCGCGCCCTTTGGTATCGTGCCTTCACGTCAATATAATCACGTAGACCGCGATAGAGTTTCCGCATCCCCTCGCGTTTTGAACCCGTGCGAAATTCCGTCTTCGTCTGCTCCCACGATTCCCGCAGCGCCTCCACGCCTCGTTCACTATCGGCGATCTCCTGCAGCGTCGCCAGAAACGCCAGCACCGGCGTCTCGGTTTTCACCTCTGTACGAATGTCTTTCACCGGATCGATATGCCCCTGCGCCGCCAGTTGAAACAACAGCCACGGATAATCCCACCCCGATTCCACCGATTGAATCAGTCCGCCGAAGAAACGCGGATTCACCTCGATCAGGTAAGGCTGCGATTCCGCCGTACCGTCCCACCGAAAATCCAACTCCGCCACCCCGTGCCAGCCGATCGGTCCTAACAGATCCGCCGCCACCTTCTCCATCGCCGGCGACTCTACCGTCTCCCGCATCACCGTCGCTCCGCGCTCCGCCGGAAACACTCGCATGCCCCGATACGTCATCGCCGCCACTAACTGACCCTGATCGAAGAGCGTCGTTACGCAGTAATCATCGCCGGGCACTCCCTGCTGTATGATGGGATAGTCTTTTTCTTTCAATTTGAAATAGTCGATGAATTCCGTAAACGTCGATCGCAGTTCTTCGAGCGCATCCACCTTGCGAATCCCCACCCCCGACGCCGATTCTCGCAGTTTTACAAACGCCGGCAGGGCAATCTCGCCGACCATCGAATGAAAATGTTCTCGGTCCTTCGGCAGCCACGTCCGCGGGATCGGCAAGTCCCGCTCCATCGCATACGCCGCCAGCGTTCCCTTGTTATGCACCTGCCGGATATGCTCGATCTGCGGCACCGGTACTCGAATGTGTGGCTCGAATCGCTCCCGATGCTCTGCGATCAGGTACGTCTCTTTATGAATCGGCATCAATACGTACGGAATCTTCTCATCTTTCGGCTTGTTATTGATGACCGTTCTCTCCAGCGCATCCAGAAACGCCTCCGGCTTCTTCGTCGGATTCGGATACCGAAAATCCGCCACGCTGTACCGCGACATCGCCGCCGCCGTCAGCGGATATTCATCTCCCGTAATCACCTCCACCCCCCGCCGACCCAGACTCCGCACCGCCACCAGCGTCTGCCACCCCCGACTAAACGTCACCACCGCCCTACCAACTCTCTGCTTCTGTCCACTCACCGCAATGCACCTCCTGTAATTAGTTCCTGTTGCGGAAAAGATTTAATATAAAATTTCAAAAAAAGTCTGTT
>CAZNQT010000575.1:0-3242 GCA_964574885.1 uncultured Pirellulales bacterium | reverse complement strand
CCTTATTCGTCATTCGAATTTCGTCATTGATTCGTCATTCGGGCTTTGTCATTCGTCATTCCAAACCTGAAACATACAATTCTTCATCCTTTATGCTTCAGGCTTCATCCTTTTATTTCGTAAACGTCGTCACCGTCAAACTGACATCTACCATTCGCTCTTTCCGCTTCTTCTCATCGCACGTCAGCTTAAATTCCTCCACCGATGCCAGATGCGGATTCTCATACACGCTGGCCAGCAAATCCAGCGCCTGCTCAAACTTACACTTCCCTTCGCCTTGAATCTTGAGCTTCTTCACCCCCAGTTGAGGAATCTTTTTCCCCTGGGATATAAATTGCGGCATACTCTTCGGTTTCACTCCCGCTTTCTTCAACAGGTTGCTGAATTCCCGCTCGAAAATCAAACGTTGCATATCCTCCCCTTCCGGCATCGTGAACGCCGGAACCTTCTGGGCCAGAATCTTCTGATGCATCTTTGCCTGCGCCGTTGGTGACAATCCGATCCGCTCCAGCAATTTCTCTTGCGTTTCCACTTTGGCACGTAAGGTCGCCTGTTCCGCCTGCCAGGGCTTCACCACATACGCATACAACAGGATCAACATCGCGCCCACTCCACCCAGCAGTAACGCCCGCTTATCTCGTCTCGACATAGTTTGGATTCCCATCAGCTTTACCTTCTCTTGGATTTCTCATATTCAAATGTTAGCGTAAACTTCGTCGCTTTCTTCTCTTTATCAAACGTCGGATTCTCTAACCGCACCGTCTTAAAATGTTTCGACAGTGCTTTTCGAAAATCAAAAATCAGATCTTGATTCTTTGCATGCGCCATCACGCTCACCGGTTGCCCCTTCTGATAATGGATGCCGTCCATCATCACTCCTTTCGGACCGCACTCCGTGACCGTCTGCAATAGCTCCAGCAAATCCACCCGCTGCGACGCTATATATCTCTTGATTGCCTGCTCCTGCTCCAGTTTCCTCACATCAACATTCTCATCTGTCTGCAACGCCTCCTCTTTTTGCTTCAAATGCGCCCTCGCAATTGTTCCATAAGTAACTAAAAATCCCAGCAGCATCACCGCTGCCAACGGCCCCGTCACCTTCAACGACGGCAGACGACGTTTCACCTTGCTTTCCTCAGTCGCTGCCAGCCACCGGGCAAACAAATCCAATTCTCCCCCATCCTCTTTCAACGCCATCATCCCCAATCCGATCGGCGCCAGATACTCATATACCTCCTCGCTCGACACCGATTCACTGAGATTCAACCTCCCCATATCGATCTGCCGCGACTGCACTTCCACCCCCATCCGTTTTAGTCGCTCCACCATCGGCTTCAAACTCTCCCCATCCGGACACAACAACTCAATCCCTTTCCCCTTCACCTCCTCGTCAAACATATCCAGACCGCGTCGCACATCCTGTATTAAACGTCGCAGCGCTACCTCCGCACCGTTCTCCTCCATCAACTCCACCCGCCCAATATCACTTGACACCGCTTGTATCAATCGGCCCTCCGCACTCAAACAGATGTGCGTATTCTGCGGTCCCACGTACACCACCGCAGCCTTGCCTTCTCCTCCTCCGTATAGCTCCCGCCACACCTTTACTACTACTTCTCCGCTCAGATAGATTCGCCTCACACCATAACGCTCCATCTCGCGCCGGTAACGCTCCAACTGATTCAGCCGCGCTGCCGCGATCGTTACTTCTGTTTTACCTTCTCCGCTCTTGTGACTCCGCCACGCCAGCTCCATTTGCTCAATCGGCAGCGGCAGCAACGCCTCCGCCTGCATCCGTACCAGGCTGTCCATCTGTTCGGACTTCACCGCCGGCACCTTGATCCGGTAAAACGCAGCCCGACCGCTATCGAATCCCCCTACGGTCATATCCGACGATGCCATTCCGGTCGATTCATTGTGAACGCTCAACAACTCAAA
Source organism: uncultured Pirellulales bacterium (assembly GCA_964574885.1). Lineage (GTDB taxonomy): Bacteria > Planctomycetota > Phycisphaerae > Sedimentisphaerales > SM23-30 > JAFGFX01. Next base: position 1,304 of record CAZNQT010000575.1, on the reverse strand, counting down.
CCCCGAATCGCTCCGGCGCATCTGCACCGCCTGAAATACACCCGTCCCATTTGTAATCGCTGTTACCGTTTTACTCAATGGAATGCTCCTTGATGCCAGTAAAGAATTTGACCTGGTTTCTTATCCCGATCCACCACTGCTTCTACCGTATACTTCGCCCCCGTCTGCAACGACGTCGCTGTGCAATAGATGGTATAAACGCTGCTCCGCGTCGTAATCTTATCCGCGATCTTCTTCAAATCACTCACCGTCATCGTCTCCCCCAGCGCCAAGTCCCCCACGCTTTCAATATCCATCGAATTACGATACGAAACTATATTATCTGCCAGCGTCTCATCCCCTTCTGCCAGTGCCACCAACACCTCCCGCGGCGCCGTATTTACGTTCACCAGACCCACCTGTACCTCTTCGCCGTTCACCGTGATGCGGTCGGCAATATCCGCAAACGTCGTCAAATCCATTTCCTCAGGCCGATCCGACTCCGACTCTTTGACCTCCCGCGGTTCTGATGGACTCTTGTCATTGATCAAGTCCGTTATGCTCTTATAGTTGTTCCGGCGATTCTGAACGATCCATTTTGCCTGACCTGTTGTGATCCCCAGCTTCTCCGTCAACTCATTCTCGTCCGCTTCATTAATATTTACGCGCCCCTCGCCATCCGCATCTACATTCTTGACATACGAACAACAGCTTAAAAACGAAATCCAACCTTTATCCAGCACGTCGTCTTCGTTGTCCATCGGCCAACGCTCGCTCCCGTCCTTCTCATTAAAATCCAATTTCCCGTTAAAATTCGTGTCCTCGCCGTAAAAGTATTCCTGCGTGACGCCCTTCACCAGCAGTAATTCCCGTATCGTCCGAAAATTCCCGTTACGGATCTCATACGGAATCTCGCTCTGGTTCCGGTAATAACCCGCCTCGGCCCCGTTCGCCCTCTGGTTGTCATCCCGGTCACGCCAATCCAGAATTGCACTCACGATCTCTTCGTTCGCTTCCATAAACGGCAACTTCAGCAATTGTGCCTGGGTCGCCGTATTGATGTTCAGCTTACCCGATTCATCGACGACCCGAATCGTAAACGAAAAGTTTCCGCAAATTACGTCTTCGCATTCCGTCGTATCATTCCAAAGATCCGTCAAACTGTCGGCCGGCGTCGTATCATCGTTCAGCAATCCGATCGCCGTCTCGATCCCGGCCCGACACGCCCATTTACCGCCCACGCGCTCTGCGCTCGCCAGCGATATCCGCGTCTCCAGCCGGCTCGTCTTCGCCAATACCGTCACCAATGCCGTCAGCAGGATCAC
>CAZNQT010000574.1:0-3244 GCA_964574885.1 uncultured Pirellulales bacterium | reverse complement strand
GAACGATGAACCAGGAACAAGGAACCTCTTCCTATCCGCTACCCACTATCTTCTCTTACCATGAACAGATTTTGAATTTTAATCTGTAATTTTGCTATTTGATCTTTGATCTTTGATTTTCTTCCTATCCGCTATACGCTCTACGCTATCTTCTCTTTCTATGAACTGTGAACCGTGAACTTCTTTCTCACAACTCACAACCCACAACTTACAACTCATTCATGATCTTCAACAGCTCAATCGCTGCACCATCCACACTGGATTGCGTGTTGCTTAACATCACGACGCCGATTTGTTTTTCCTTGATAAAACCGAGAAACGTTCGATACCCCCCCGTACCGCCGTTATGCCAATGGATCGGCTTATCGACATCCGGAAAACGGAAGATGTGCCACCCCAGCCCCATGCGTATTATATCATCCTTTTTGAATCGTTCCTGATGAGCCAATTCGCAGGCGGCGTTTAGGTTCGTTTTCGTTATCCCCATATTCGCCGACATGAATTTCAAGAGATCGTTTACCGTGGAGCGAATCGCTCCCGCGCCGGCCAATGTGGGAATATCCCAGTTGCGGTCCGGCAGATAAATCCGCAGCTTCCAGATCCCATGCGTCGTATAGGGCGGCGCCAGTCGCTTACGCAACTCAGGCGTTAAGGTAATTCGAGTACTGTCCATGCCCAGGGGTTTGCAGATTTGATCGATGAGTAATTGTTCGTACTCCTTCCCGCTCTTTCGTGCCAGCATGTGCCCCAGCAGCCCCACAGCCAAATTGGAATATTCGTAGGTCTCTCCCGGCTCACGCCGCAGCTTATGATGCGATAGAAAATCGTAGAGATTTTCTACCGTATAATCCGCGTACGGATTGGTCCAGTCTTTGGGGGCAAAGTTCGTCGGCAGACGCGGCAAACCCGAAACGTGCGTTGCTAAATCCTGCAGCGTTATCTTGCGATTCTCATAGTCAGGGACGGTCACCGTCGGCGGAAGGTATTTCTCCACCGGATCGTCCAGTTTAACCTTTCCTTCCAGAACCATCTGTGCCAGCAGCGTCGCCGTGAACACCTTCGATATCGAACCGATTTCATAAACCGTATCTCCATTCGGTTTACGATCCACGCCGAAAATAACCCTACCGTATCCTAGTGCCAGTTGTTGATCCCCCGCCATCACTCCCACCGCTACTCCGATATTCGTATTGCCCTCCACCAGCGGTTGTACAATCTTGTCGATTTTACTTTTAAGGTCCCCGGCGACAGTCGAGTCTTCCCCTGCGGCGCCGGTTGATATCAGAATCAGGAGTATCGGCACAATACGATAGATATTACTTTTCATCGGTTTTAGGCTCGGTGGTTTCAATTTCTTTCTTTCCCTTATCTTTAGGGGATGGGTTTGTATTTTCTTTTGAGGATTTTTCCGGAATTGCGGGAACACTTTTATCCGGGCTTTGCTTTTCCTCGGAGGGGATCAGTTGATATTGGGGGCGAGATGATTTTTCGTAGGCGCCGAGGCCTACGGTGGGTTTGAGTTCGGAGCGGATGGCGTCGATGCATTTGTGGATGATATTTTGGGCGGTGTGAGAATAGAGATTTTTAGCGGGGAGGTTGGAACGGGGGACGCCGACGAAGCGTTCGGCGGCGATGAGTTCGCCCCGGTTCATGTCGATGACCATGATCATGACGGCGAGGTTGCGGGCGCCGGCCTTACGGGGAGGAATGGGATAAGATGTATCCGGAATCGAGACGTCGGGCGGGATGGGCGATAGGGGCTGTGAGGGTACTTCTTTGACGGTTTGCCAGCCGGCGTAGGGTTTGGTCGGTGTCGCTGCAACGGCGGCATCGAAGGTGCCGATACTTCGTTTGCCTTCCTGGTTGCGGGCTTCGACGCGGATGCGATCGCCCGGCTCGCCCTGGATCTCGGCACGGAAGCTGCCGTCGGCCATTCGCTCGACCACCACTCGGGTGTTGGTGCTTAAGTTACGGACGACCAGCGATTTTAATTCGCTGGTGGTTTCGATCGCGCCGGGAGCGCCCTGGACGAAGATCAAGCCCAGTTCGTTTACGGCGGAGACGGTGATCTTGTCTTTGTGTACTTTGACATGGGCCTGTCCCCAGGCGTCAGTGGCGAGCAGGGGCAGACAAAATAAGACCCAAATAAACCGTAATTTAATCCGATACGTATTTGGTGCGTTCATGATTCATCCCCTAGGTAAGAGTGTGAGTTGTTCTTTCATCTCGGGCGAGATGTTTTCTATTTGTATGTTTCGTTGCCGCTCGGCGGAGGCGTAGGCCAGGTGAATGCGGATGGGATCGTAGTCGGCGAGGAGGGACCAGACGCGATCGGCCCATTCGACGACGATGACGCCGTCGGTTTCGCAGAGTTCGTCAAATCCCAGGGCTTCGAGTTGGCGGGCATCGTCCAGGCGGTAGGCATCGACATGATACAAGATCAGTCGTCCGGGGTATTCCTGGATGAGGGTAAAGGTCGGGCTGGTAACCCTCGCATTCGAATTGGCATCTACTTCTCCCGCGGTTAATCCCTGTGCGATTCCCTTGATGAGGTGGGTTTTGCCAGTGCCGAGTTCACCGATCAGGGCGATGACTTCGCCGCCGGTAAGGTATTGAGCAATCTCAGCACCCAACGAAATCGTCTGGTCCACGCTATTACTGATAATTTCAATTTTGGAATTTGGCATTTCTGATTTTATGTTTTCGTATGTTGTGGCATTAGCCCGCATTTTTTACCACCAAGACACTACGTTTTTGTAAAACACTACAAAAGCAGGTTATATATTTTCCATTGTACTGTATTGGATTAAAGAGGTAAAGAGTCTTTTACCAAGTGGAAACGCAAAAATGAATCGTAGAATATGGTAAACCACCAGCCCCAAGCTCGCAGACTCGCTTGAGGCTGCCACCCCGTCAGTGTGTCGGCGGTGACCACAATACCAGGAAAATCCTGGATTCCTGCCCCTGCCTCCACAGGGGTGACAATCCTGCGCAGGAATGACATATCATTTTTTCCACATCAAGTAAAATGCTGCCAACCTTTGGGGGTAAGGGGATTCAGGTTGCCGTCGGCGTCCCGGAGTATTATTTTTGGTTCTTCTTTCAGGGTAGTGATTTGGCCTATACAAGTCAACTTCAGATTTGATTTTTGCGGCCATTGCATTAGTAGTATTTTTGCATCGTTGGGATTGACGCAAAATAACAATTCGAAATCCTCGCCGTCGGTTAAGGCGGATAGTAAGGG
>CAZNQT010000573.1:0-3254 GCA_964574885.1 uncultured Pirellulales bacterium | reverse complement strand
GCGGATTACCTGCTCAGCGGTCGTAAGTGGGCCGGACCGAGAAAAGGAATCAACCTGGCAGGCTATATCGCCTGGGCTATTGGATTTGTCGTGGCGATTCTGCCCACGATTAGTACGGATAAATTCGGTTTTATTAATCCGGCGCCCGTGATTGCATTTGTGATCGGGTTTGTGGTGTATGCCGTATTGGCCAAGGCCGGCCTGGAACCGCCCACGGTCGAAATGGCCGCTGCCGCTCCCACTCCCGCGCCGGATCAACCTTCCGCTGCCGCCGCCGTGGCCGCCGGCGAGGAAAATGCTCCCAGCGAAACTAATGAATAAAGATAGGTATCCGGATGGCGATGTAAGCTCCGGTGTATAAATACGTTAGGATGCAGGATGCATAGAGCGGGGACTCGGAAAACCGGGTCCCTGCACCCTTGCGCAAAAGGGCGAGGGATCAACGTTGTAATACGTAGTGAGGGAATAAGTAACTTTGTTTCGGGAGGAAGACGACCATGCGTAAATTGAAGTGGATTAGTAACGGTTCCATTCTGGTGTTAATCGGTTTTGTACTGGCGCTGCCGTCCTTTGTGACCGCCGCCATCGATCAGGCCGAACTCCAATCGGCGCTCAAGACCGTCCGGACGTATAAATTCGGCCAGAGCCGGCTGGATCTGACCAAAATCGAAGGCTATGTACGCGATTCCTATGGCCAACCCGCCGTACGCCAAAAACTCGAAGCCGAATTCATCGACGTCCTGAAATCACCCGACGCGACCTCCGATGGTAAACGCTGGGTCTGCCGTCAATTGAGCCTGATCGGCACCGCGGCTTCGACGCAAGTCCTGGGGCAATTGCTGCTCGATAAAGAACTCTCCGATATGGCCCGCTATGCCCTCGAACGCATCGACGCCCCTGAAGCCACCGCTCAGTTGCGCCTGGGATTAGCGAAAACTACCGGCACCATGAAAGTCGGTATCATCAACTCACTCGGTCAGCGCCGAGATTCCTTGTCGAAATCCGAGTTAATCAAACTGCTCGGTTCTTCCGACCAGGACGTCGCCATGGCCGCCGCCCGCGCCCTTGGCAATATCGGCGGCGCCGATGCCGCCCAGGCGCTCTCCCAGGCCCAGGCCAAAGCCGCCGGTCCGCTCCGACGCACTATTGTTGATGCGTATCTCTCCTGTGCTGAACTGGCGCTCGACGCCGGACATAATGCCGAAGCGTTAGCCATTTACCAGAAATTATATACCTCCGGCGAATCCCGACGGGTACGCATTGCGGCCCTCGGCGGCCTCATCGCCGCCGGCAGTCCGAACAGCGAGAACCTCGTCGTTCAGGCCGTCAAGAGCAAGGATAACGTCATGCAGGCCGCGGCGCTTAGCCTCGTACGCGATATGAAAAACCCTACCCTCACCGGCCAATTAACCCGTGCCTTAGGTCAATTAAACGCCATGGGTCAAGTTGCTTTGATCGGCGCCTTGGCGGATCGCGGTGATAAAGCCGCACAGCCGGCCGTCGTGAAATGCACCGGCATCCCTGAGGTTGCCGTTCGCGTTGCTGCTCTGGAAGCCTTGGCGAAATTAGGCGACGCTGCGACAGTGCCCCTTCTGGCTCAGAAAGCTGCCTCGGACAATTCCGAGGAAAAGAACGCCGCCCGACAAACCCTCAATACCCTCCCCGGCGCCGGCGTCAACGCTAAGATGATCGCCTTACTGGATTCTTCCTCTCCCGACGTCCAGGCGGTTCTCTTAAGTTCCCTCGCGGTCCGCGGCGCCTCCGAAGCCGTTCCCAACATGCTCCAGAAAGCCAAAGACGCCGATTCCACTGTCCGTAAAGCTGCTATGCAGGCCCTCGGCGACCTCGCGGATGAAAAGGATATGCCCAAACTCGTCGATCTGATTCTGACCTGTACCACCCAGGATCTGGCCGGCGCCGAAAAGATGGCCCTGAACGTCATCCGTCGCATGCAGGATAAAAACGCCGGTACCGGCGCCGTTCTCGCCGGTATGGGGAAAACCAAAGATACCAACGTTAAAAACGCCCTGCTGCGCTTGGTTGGTCGTATGGGTACGGATTTGGGCTTGCTGTCCGTGCAGGCCGCCCTGCAGGAAGCGGATACCCGCGATACCGCCATTCGCGTCCTGAGCGATTGGCCCAACGACAAACCCGCCCAGGACCTGCGTAAGGTCGCTCAGGATTCTTCCGATTTGCGGCAGTCCATCCTGGCGACCCGCGGTTACATCAGCCTTATCGGCAAGAACGCTAAACGACCCGAAAAACAGACCTTACAAATGTACGACGATGCCATGCAGTTGGCCCAACGCATTGATGAAAAACGACTGGTCCTGGCCGGCATTGCCAAACTGAAATCCGTCGAGGCCCTTCATAAGGTCGCCGGGTATCTGGACGATCCGTCTTTACAGCAGGAAGCCGCCTCCGCCGCCGTCAAGATCGCCGAGTCTTTCAAGGGCAAAAACAAAACGCAGGTCAAACCGGTGATGGAAAAAGTCCTCCAGGTCGCCCGCAGTAAATCCGTTAAAGATAAGGCCCAGAAATTACTGAAATAATGATATAAATGCCTAAATCCGAATTTCTAAATCCTAAACAAACCCGAAATTCAAAATACCAAAATGCCAAACGGTTATCATTAGTTCCTGTTCCTTTTTAACGATACGCAGTTAATCTTTCCGTTTTGGACATTTGGTATTGTATAGAATTTAGGATTTAGTACTTAGGATTTTTCTCCAGAAAAAAGAGGTAGATCATGATTAAGATTGGTATCGTGGGATTCGGATTCATGGGGCGGATGCATTTTCGCTGTTGGCAGGGACTCGATAACGCTGAAGTGACGGCCATTTGCGAAACAAACCCAAATATCGTCGAGGAAGCCCAAAAAGACGTCGGGAACATCGGGGGCGCCGCCGACGCCGTCGATTTCAGTAAACTCGAGATTTATAATGACTTGGGACAAATGCTCCGGGACGAATCACTCGATGCCGTCTCGCTCACGGCGCCGACGTTCCTGCATCCGGATTTGACGATCCAGGCCCTGGACGCCGGCGTAAACGTCCTGTGTGAAAAGCCGATGGCTCTGACCGTCGCCGAGTGTGATCGGATGATCGCCGCGGCCGAGAAATCCGGTAAAATACTCCAGATCGGACACTGCGTTCGATTCTGGCCGGAATACGCCGCCGCCAAACGAATCGTCGAGAGCGGTGAATACGGCAGAGTGATCGCCGCCACCCTACAGCGACTCGGGGCGCCGCCGA
>CAZNQT010000572.1:0-3280 GCA_964574885.1 uncultured Pirellulales bacterium | reverse complement strand
CGATGGGACCATTACGAAGCCATACCTCGATTTCGACCAGATCCGCGCCGAGATCGGTAACGTTCAGGGGCCGCTCCTCGAAGCCATGGCGAAAATGACCCCCGCCGATCGTCAACGAGCCGAAGAAATTCTACATCGGCACGAACGGGACGCCGCCGAAAATTCCCAACTCAATCCCCATGTCCCGGAACTCCTCCAACGACTAAAAGACCAGAATCGAAGACTCGGGATTGTCACTCGCAATCGACTCGACAGCGTACAGCGGGTTTGCCGCATTCATAATCTGATCTTTGACGGGATTAGTACGCGCGAAGACGGACCCGCCAAACCTCATCCCTTTGCCGTCTTGCATGTCTGCGAGCAGTTCAACGTCCCTCCGCGGCAAGCCGTCGTCGTCGGTGATTATCTGTTCGATCTCCAAAGCGCCCGACGGGCCGGTGCTAAAAGTATCCTGTACCGCAGCCAGCAGCACTCCCACGGCTATGAACATGAAGCCGACTTTGTCATTGACGATCTGAACGAACTGCCCAACGTAATCGCCGCCCTCGAAAACCATACATAGATACGGATTCTCAATCCTCGCATACAATTCCTATACGCTATAAACACTGAGTCCTGAGCCCTGAGCCCTGAGCACTGCTTCTTCCTCCGCAGGCAAATCATCCAATAACCGTTGTACATCGCTGCCCGTGGCTACCTTCATGGCGACATGAATCTTAATGCACTTCGAGCCCTGATCGAAAAATCCTGCAACCCGCGAACCGCGCCGAAAACGGATATCCGTTAGCGTCTGCTCGATCCGCTTCCATTCTCGCCCGCTCGTGGTCACTTCCGCGCGCATGATTTTTAGCGCTATAGGAGTATCATCCTTGATCCGGAACGCCAGATAGACCGCCCCGAAACCGCAAACGCCCAGCTCACGATCGATACTAAAACCCTTGATGTGCGGCAGAGGATCTCCGACTCGATGAACGCTTATATGCTTGATGAGGTGTTGCAGCAGAATCGTGGGACCGGCCTCAACCTGCTCCCGGCACGGCTCACAGAGTTGGCCCGTATAACGATCCGATTCGATGGGATTCTGTACGTATTTACCGCATCGGCGGCAGCGCTGTTGCTTCGACGATGCCGGAGCGGATTCCGAATCAACGAGACGCTCTCGACAACGGGCGCAGGCCAACACGCTATCAAGCCCCGCTTCCTCTGTAACGCCTTCCGCGCTGATCTCCGTACCGCATTCCGGACACAACTCATAGCTGGTAATTCCTACCTGTATTCTCGTCCCGCCGACCCGGATCTCATCACCGTCCTGCAGCTCGATTTGCGGACAGCGATCTTCAACCTTGATTTCACTCGCATCAGCGTATTTGAGTCCTCCGTAGCGAGTGCCGTTCACATAGGTGCCGTTCCGGCTGACCAGATCGCAGGCCCACATACCGTGGGCGCGGATCTTCACCATAAAATGTTGCCGCGACAAATAGATATCGCCGGGAAGGCTTATATCGCAGTTGGTCGCTCGACCGGCGATCGCGTTTACGTTCTTTTGATCGTTGAACGTAAAACGCTTTCCCCGGCGCACCCCTTCGGTTATTTCTAATGTGAGTCGGCGGGCCATAATACCGTACCTTCTCGCCTCCTGCGCACCTAAAAAACAGGGAACGTTGTAAGACATAATGCTAATGTATTATACTATCGACAAAATTGCCTTCCCACCCCTTTTTTCCCCTCCCCTAATCTTCACAGGAACCGAATGCTGTTTAAACTCTTGCTTGATCGAGACTTATATACCTGGACTTTCCCCCGTGCCCATTCCCTTCCCCTGTTTCTCAAAACGTCCTATAAAAAACAAATCCTCACTACCGTAATGTACTATTTGTTGACTGATGGCATGCTCTCACCCGCAACACGAGTTCGAGCATGGAAAACTATAACCATTGGAAAAATCAATAAGCCCCAAATGCTTAAGACCGAAAAACTTCTCTTCTACACATTTACCCATTTACTCATCTACTCTTACACTTTGAACCTTGAACATTAAACCTTGAATCGGTAACCTGAACCAGAAACAAGGAACCAGGAACGAGGAACTCTACACCCTAAAACCGAGACCCTAAACCCTATGCTACGACTTGCCTGGGCAAACTTAATACACCGCAAAGTACGAACCGCGTTGAGCGTGCTCGCCGTCGCGATTGCGATAACGCTGCTGTTGATCCTGGTCGGTCTTTCCCACGGCACCCTCAACGACGTTTCCAATCGCATGCAGAGCGTCGATGCCGAGATCATCGTCCGCGACCATAATTTTGACCTTGGCAGCCTCAGCGGCGGCAAACTCTGGGAAAAGGAAATCGCCCGATTCCGGGATATCAAAATCGACGGCCAGCCCGCCGTCCGGCGCGTCATGCCCGTCTTCCTTGGCCGTATGAAACTTGCCGGCCAGTCCCAGAACGTCTTTGGCGTCCGACCCGACGATTTCCCCTTCTTCGCCGGCTCACGCAAGATCGTAGAAGGCAACATATTTGAGGACGTGGAATCGCCCAACGTCATTCTGGACCAATATGTAGCTCCGCCGCCCTCGACGGAGATAAAAACCAACGCCAACGAAAATACCCTGCCGGTTATGCCGTTAATTATCGACCAGAAACTCGCCGCTGCTGCTAATATGAAAGTAGACGACGTCACCCAATACGGCGACCTGCCCGCCCGGATCGTTGGCATCGTGGAAACCGGCGTCGCCGGGCGCGTCTTCGCACCTATCAACATGCTCCGCGCCGCCAACGGCATCGCCGCGCCCACCTGCCACATGTTTTTCGTCAAAGCCAATCCTGATTTCAATACCGATCAACTGCAAACCCTCTGCGAAAAAATCGAACAGACCACTAAACGCGACGCCACCCTGGTGGCCAACTATGGCCAGATCATCAAGGCCAATTTCAATACCCTCATTATCTTCGTCAACCTCGTCAGCGTCATCGCCCTGGTTATCTGCTTTTTGTTTATCCTCGTTACCGTTTATACCAGTGTCCTGGAACGTTCCAAGGAGATGGCCATCCTACAAAGCCTCGGCGCCGGGCGCAAACTCATCCTCTCCCAGACTATCCATGAATCCCTGTTAATCTGTTCGACCGGCACCCTATTGGGAATCATCTTTACCTTTACCGCCCGCTATCTTATCGAAACCGCCCGTCCGCTGATGACCGTCGAGATCCGCCTCTCCTGGCTGCTCGGCGCTATCGCCGTCGGCATCGTCGGCGGCATCCTCAGCGCCCTCTATCCCGCC
>CAZNQT010000571.1:0-3286 GCA_964574885.1 uncultured Pirellulales bacterium | reverse complement strand
GGTATCACCCGGGGGTTACACCTGCGAACGGAAATACGTTTTATCTACCGCAAACTTCGCTTGACGACAGGGGTGGAGTATAATCGTTTCGAGCGCAGCACCACCGACCGGGATAATATGCATGTATTCTTTCGGCTTAAACGATTTTTCTAGGTGCATGGAGGAGAGAGAAATAATACTATAAGTGACAGAAATATAGGTTTGTGAAATATAGTGGATTTAAATGACGAATGACGAATGATGAAACAAATTAGCTTGTGGATATTTTTACTTAGCATCCTTTTAGCCGGATGTGGGAAACCGGCGGGGGAGCTCTTTCCGCCGTTGGACGAGGCGTTGGTATGGCCGGGGCCGCCGCAAACAGCCCGCATCCGATACGTAGGGCAATTGAGTACGGAAGTGGATTTACAACAGGCGATTTCCTCGTGGGAAAGCGTTCAGCGCACCCTATTTGGTCAAAAAGAAATCGGGGTTTTGCTGGGTCCCATAGCCATTGCGGTAGATGAAGAAAAACGGATGTTCGTGGCGGATCCAGCCGTCTCGGTGATTCACCTGATGGACCTGAAGACGCGGGCGTACAAGCAATTTTCAGACTGTGGCGAAACGGAATCCCTGCGCACCCCCGTGGCGTTGGCGCTGGTCCGGGGGAATGTGTACGTCGCAGACAGCGAACGGGGACGAATCTGTGTATTCGATCGAGAGGGAGAATACCGTTTTTCTTTCGGACAAGGGCGCCTGGAACGCCCCACCGGTCTGGCGTATGATGCGCAGCGGGACAAGTTGTATGTTGCCGATGCCGTTCAGCACAAAATATTTGTATTTCGTTGGGGGGGAGAAGACGTATCAGAAATCGGTCGCCGCGGATCGGGGCCGGGGGAATTCAATTTTCCGACCCAGTTGGCCCTCGATCCGTCGGGTCGGCTTTTTGTCAGCGATACGTTGAACTATCGGGTGCAGGCGTTCGGTCCGGAGGGCGCCTTTGAAATGACGTTCGGGCTTCAGGGAGATCGTCCGGGCAACTTTGCCCATCCGTTCGGGATCGCATTGGATACGCACGGGCATATTTACGTGGTGGATAAACAATTTGAAAACGTGCAGATATTCGATGAGGAGGGGCGGGTATTAATGGCGTTCGGCTCGGAAGGCACGAAGCCGGGGCAATTCTGGTTGCCGGGGGGGATTTGGATTGATCATAACAACCGAATTTATATTGCCGATTCCTATAATAAGAGAGTGCAGATATTTGACCTGCTGGAAGATGGAAAACCATGAAACCAAACATGAACCGATATCTATGTATATGTGTCTGGGTTATCCTGTTGTTTTACGGAGCGAGTCATAAAGTGATCGCGTCCATTGAAGGAACGGCCCATGATCTGTCGGCGTCGGGATTCGGCAAAGGAAACACATGCAGTTTTTGCCATACGCCGCACGGGGTATTGAGTGATACACCGTTGTGGAACCATCAGATGTCCAAAGCGGTGTATCAGATCTACCAAAGCTCCTCGCTGCAGGCCGAGGTGGGTCAGCCAACGGGGGCCAGTAAATTATGCCTGAGCTGCCATGACGGAACGGTAGCGTTGGGATCGAAGGTACGCGGCAAGACCGGGAACAGCTTTATCTCTCCGGGGACGGTCAATCTGGGCACGGATTTATCCGACGACCATCCGATCAGTTTTGTGTATTCGGAAAACCTGGCGGCGGAAGATCGTCAGCTTCGCTCGCCGGGGAATCTTCCCGAGCAACTTCGACTCGACGAAACCGGCGAATTGCAATGCACAACGTGCCATGACCCGCACGATAACCAGTATGGGGATTTTTTAGTCATGCCGAACGAAGAATCCCGAATGTGCACGAGTTGTCACGACCTGACGGGCTGGAGTACGTCATCGCATCAAAGTTCGACGGCTTCGGTGCGCTCGGCGGAAGACGCGGCCCTGCAAGCCAGCGGACATGATACGGTGCATTCGCTGGCGTGCGGCAGTTGTCACCGACCTCACTCGGCGGGCGGTCATGAGCGATTATTACTCCACGCGGAAGAAGAAAAAAATTGCCTGAATTGTCATAACGGTCTGGTGGCGCAGACCAATCTGGTCCAGGACGTTCTGAAGATCAGCTCTCACAACGTAAGCGGGTATGAAGAGATCCATGATCCGCAGGAATCGGCGATTACGATGAGTCGGCACGTAGAGTGCGTGGATTGTCATAACCCCCATGCCAGCGATGACTCCACCGGGCGCGCGCCCAGCGTGAACGGCGCCCTCAAGGGCGTGTCGGGAATTACCTTCTCAGGCAGCGCGACGAATGAAGCCCGGTACGAATATGAAGTATGCTTTAAGTGTCACGCGGATAATCCCGACCGCGTCACTTCCGAGATTACCCGTCAAATTACCCAGACGAATACGCGGTTGGAGTTCGATCCTGCGAATCCGTCGTATCATCCGGTGATCGCTGCGGGGGTGAATCGGGAGGCGCCGAGTTTACTGCCGGAATTCACGACGGCGAGTATTATTTATTGCACGGACTGCCACAGTTCGGATTCTTCCTCCGGTGCGAAAGGACCTCACGGGTCCATATATCCGCCGCTGCTGGCGTATCGCTACGAGACGATCGATGGTACGCAGGAAAGCCCGGCAACATACGAGTTGTGTTATCGCTGTCACAGTCGAAACAGTATCCTGAACAATGAAAGTTTCGCGGGACACGCGAGACATCTGAACCAACAAATACCCTGTTCGGCCTGTCACGATCCGCATGGGATCAGTTCCTCGCAAGGCTCGGCTCAAAATCACAGTCATTTGATTAATTTCGATATCTCGATTGTGGGTCGGGATCCGCAGACGGGCCGACTGGAATTTGAAGATCTGGGGGTGTTTCGCGGGCGCTGCTATCTGAGTTGCCATGGAGTAAACCATTCCCCGAAAGAATACCCGGAACAGGAGGGTTTATAGGGAAATAAATCAGGGTACTTTTTTGCCTTCCGCTAAAAAAGCGGCCTATAATATACGATGCTACTTATTAGCGGGGGGCGTACGGAACAGCCAACCCTGTTGTTGGTTTACCCTGGAAATAATGAAGTCCAAATATTGGAAGCGATATATTTATGGGAAAATCAAATTCGAATATGGTTATTTTTCGGCGTTGGGCTTTGTGGGTGACGCTGGGGATGATTGTCCTGTTGTTGGTCTTGTCGATTGTCGGCTCTTTCCGGGGAGCGGACAGGGCGAAAGTACTTTTTAATTCTGAGTCGCTGGTGGTTTTCTGGGTGGGATTGACGGGATTGCTG
>CAZNQT010000570.1:0-3298 GCA_964574885.1 uncultured Pirellulales bacterium | reverse complement strand
CCGTGGGCTGTAATCTACACTGCCGTAACTGCCAGAACTGGGAAATCTCGCAAACGAATCCGGAAGACCTGCCGGCGTATCGCCTTCCCCCCGAAACCTTGGTGCAAGTTACAAAAAAGAACAAAATCCCCTCTATCGCTTACACCTATACCGATCCGATTATCTATTATGAATATACGCTGGATACGGCGCGGCTGGCGAAAGAGAAGAACATTCGTAACGTGCTGGTCACCGCTGGTTATATCAACGCGCCGCCCTGGAAGAAACTTCTAAAATATATCGACGCGGCCAATATCGATCTCAAGAGTATGTCCGATCAATTTTACCGGGACATCTGTTCCGCTACGCTCAAGCCGGTGCTCGATGCGCTGGTAATCGCCAAATCTATGAATGTCTGGGTGGAGGTGACGAACCTGATTATTCCCACCCTGAACGACAGCGATGCGGAGCTGAAACGCCTGGCCGACTGGGTCAGGAAAAACCTCGGCGCCGAGACCCCTCTGCATTTTTCCCGCTTCTTCCCGAAACATAAGTTGCTCAACCTGCCGCCCACGCCCGAATCTACCTTGGAAAAGGCCCGGAACCTCGCCCTGGCCCAAGGTCTCAAACACGTGTATATCGGGAATCTTTTGAGCGATCAGGGCATGAACACGTTTTGTGAAAACTGCCATGCCTTACTTATAGCCCGGCGGGGGTATATCATTTTACAGAATCGTTTGCAAGAGGATCGCTGTCCGGACTGTAACCACTTGGTAGCAGGAGTCTGGCAATGAAACGACGTCGATTTTTAACCATGCTGTTGGCGGTTGGAGCGATAAGCCTGGCGAAATGTCATCGAATATTTGGAAAACTTCTGCCACGTCAATTTACTATAGCGAAAAGACTGTCACGCTACCCCGGAAAAATCAAATCCTTAACGGGCCGGGAACTTAAGACGATCGGGCGATGGAAGGGATAATCGTATGCCTCTACTAAGAAACCAATCACGAAATACGTTCGTATTTTATCTGATTCTAATGCTTACGGGCTTCCTTACCTTCACGGGTAACTGTAATAGCGATAATGACACGGAATCTCAGCACAACGAAAATTCCAAACCGCCGACCGGTGCTTCTGCGCCTACTGCCCCAAAGACCAATCCCAAATCCGTCCTGACCTCTTCCTTGGCCGGTCCGTGGTACGATGCGGATCCGAAGGTCCTGCAATCCGAATTGGATCGCTACTATCAAAACGCCAAGGCGGAACCGAAAGGCAATGTGATCGCCTTGATTCTGCCGCACGCCGGGTATCGGTATTCCGGTGCGACGGCGATGGCAGGAATTAAATCGTTGGGGAACAAAAAGTTTCAACGTGTCATCGTCATGGGACCGACGCATACGCTGCCCATGCAGGATATCCTGAGCGTACCGGATGTCACCTATTATAAAACGCCGCTCGGGGAGACGCCGCTGGATGTGGCGTTCATCGAGCAATTGAAAAAATACCGCCTCTTTCAAAGTATCCCCCCCGCCCATCAATCCGAACACAGCGTTCAGATCGAGCTTCCGCTACTCCAGTATCGCCATAAGAAGTTTCATTTGGTCCCGATTGTGGTGGGATCGTTAAGTCAGGAATCGGTATTGCGCGCGGGCGCCATTCTCCGATCCCTCCTGGATGAAAATACGCTCATCGTCGCCAGCTCCGATTTTACCCATTACGGCCCTCGGTTTGACTATGAACCCTTTCGGGGTCAGGAAGATATTCCCGGCAGGATCAAAAAATTGGACATGGGAGCCTACGCGCTCATCGAAAAACGCGATGCCTCGGGATTTCTTCAATATCGTCGCCACACCGGCTGTACGATCTGTGGATTCATGCCTATCTCCATTTTGCTGTCCATGCTGCCGGAAGATAGTCAGGCCCACTTGCTGAAATACGATACCTCCGGGAATATCACGGGAGATTGGCAAAATTCCGTAAGTTATTGTTCGATTGCCTTTACGGGCCGCTGGTCGAAAGGGCCCCAGGTCAAACCCCAAAAAGTTTCCACCGACTTAACAAACGATGATAAAAAGGCCCTGCTGCAATTGGCACGGCGTTCCCTGGAATATTACCTCCGAAATAAGCAGGTGGCCACGCCCGAGCAACTCGGTATCACGATTACGGAACCCATGCGACAGGTGAGAGGTACTTTCGTAACCTTAAAATGTACGCTGGAGCACTTACAAAAAGTGTTTCAGCAAGAGATAAAACCGAAAACCGAGGACCAAAAGAATGCGGCGGATGAATTGGTCCTGCGCGGATGCATCGGTGAGATTTTCCCCACCCAGCAACTCTACAGTTCCGTATTGCTCAACGCGATCAAGTCGGCGGTCCTGGATCGCCGTTTTCCGAATGTGACGGCGGCGGAGTGTCCCGATTTACATATCGAAATTTCCGTCCTTACCCCCCCCACCGCGGTCGCCGGTTACCAGGAAATCCAGTTAGGCCGACATGGAATCGTATTGCAGAAGAATAATCGGTCGGCAGTGTACCTGCCGCAAGTCGCGCCCGAACAAGGTTGGGACCTGCCCCAGACCCTCACGCATTTGGCCCAAAAAGCCGGACTGCCACCCGACGCCTGGAAACAAGACGCGGAATTTCTCGTCTTCGAAGCCGAAGTGTTCAGCGAACATGATTTCCCGGAATTAACCAACTCTACAACGCTGCCTCGATGAATAACTAATATCCTAATATGAAATACGCCCGTTCCTTTTTGATCTTCAGCATCGGCTGGTTCGCTTTAGCCGGCCAGACCTTACTCTTTCGACAATTCCTGGTCAGCTTTGAAGGCAATGAACTGGGCATCGGTGCGTTTTTTGGCTCTTGGTTCCTCTGGATTGGCATCGGTGCGTTTCTGGTTTCTCGACTCGCAAATCGTACCCGTTTCCTGGCGGACCATCTCGAATGGATTTCGCTTTTATATCTGCCGGCCTTTGTGATCCAACATGTTCTAATCAACCATGCACGGCAAATTCTGGGCATCAATCCCTATGAATTATTCGGGTTTGGCTCGATGGTGACCGCCTCGTTACTCGTCAATGCGCCCGTAAGTCTGATGACGGGTATATTGTTCCCTCTGGCCTGCCAATGGGGCCGGCGATCCGGCGATCTACCGGTTTCGCGTGTGTATCTCTGGGAATCGGCCGGCAGTTTCCTCGGAGGTCTGGCCGTTACCCTCGCCCTCTGGCAAGAAATAGCCTGGCCCGTTATTTTTTTCCTCACCGCTGCCGTGCTTTGTATCGCTGTCACTACGGTGAGAGTAACCCAAAGACGACTC
>CAZNQT010000569.1:0-3311 GCA_964574885.1 uncultured Pirellulales bacterium | reverse complement strand
GATAGCAACCTACGCAAACCCGAATGAAGGAGAATATAATGAAAAAAACCCAGATCGTACATCGACGTGACTTTCTCAAGTCCAGTGCTGCTGTCGGCATGGGATTTTATATTTTACCCAGCGGCGTACTGTCCGGAGCGAACGCACCCAGTAACAAACTCAATATAGCCATGATTGGTACGTGGGGTCGGGCCCACGCCCACTTTAGCGTCGCCTCGCATGAGAACGTGGTGGCTCTGTGCGACGTGGACGAAAACCATATCGCCAGCGCCGCCAAGAAGTTCCCCAAAGCCAAGACCTACGTTGATTGGCGAAAGTGCCTCGATCAAAAAGGGATTGACGCCGTGATCTGCTGTACGACCGATCACACGCACGCGTTTATTGCCAACTGGGCGATGAATCGTGATTTGCACGTCTATTGCGAGAAGCCCCTGGGCAATACCGTGGAGGAGGCCCGCACGGTGCGACTGGCCTATCTCAAGAAGAAACATAAGCTGGCGACTCAGTGCGGTACCCAACGCCATGCCATCCCCAATTTCAATCGCGTCAGCGAAATGATCCGCGACGGCGCCGTGGGCAAGCTAAGTGATGTCTATGCGTGGGGAAATCGTCAGATTCGACGGAGCGGGTACCTGTCTGCCGATGGCAAACCCCCGAAAACTCTTCATTATGATCTGTGGATCGGTCCGGCGCCGTATCATCCGTACAATCCGGGTTATTTCAGTGGGGGCCCCGGCGCCAATTGCCTATCGTGGAATATGTACTGGGACTTCGGCAGCGGTCAGATAGGCGATATGGGCAGCCATACGATGGATTTAGCGTGGTGTGCGATTGATGCGGGTTTGCCGACCTCGGCGGTGGCGGAGGGGGAGAAATTCAATCCCGAAGTCACTCCCGTCGAATTGAAAATGACCTTCGAGCATCCTGCTAATGACTGGCGTCCGGCCATCAAAGTCAGTTGGTATCAGGGCGGCGCGATGCCCCGCTCGCCGAAGGGGTACATAGACCTGAACAAAATCGGCCACGGCGTTATGTTTAAGGGCAGCGAGGGTTTTCTCATAGCTGATTTCAATTCCCGGGTTCTTTTACCGTATGGCCGGGAAGCGGATATGACATATTACAAGCCGCGTCCTAAAGATAAACTGATTCCGCCTTTGGGCGTCTTCCAGGAAGAATGGGTCAACGCCTGTAAGGGGAATCTCAAGACCACCTGTAATTTCGATTACAGCGGCACGGCGATCGAACAGATGCTGCTGGGCCTGGTAGCCTATCGCGTCGGTAAGAAAATCAATTACGACGGCAAGACGGGTCGCGTTACCAACAGTCCGGAAGCCAATGCATTACTCAGTAAAAAGTATCGATCCGGTTGGACCCTCAACGGCTAAAGTCACCACATAATAATAATGATCAAGATAAGATAAAGTGTGAGGGGAATGTATGCGCAGTGTATTTTTCGCGGGAGCATTGGAAAGGAACAGGAGATGAAAGATACTCATAAAAATTTAGAAACCCAGCGGATTCTCAATCGTCGTGATATGTTGACCGCCACGGCAGGGGTGATCGGCGCTTCAGTAACGTTAGCGGGATTGCCCCAGGTCGTGTATGGTCAAACGGAAAAGGTAGTGAAGAAAGGCCATATCAAACAAGCGATTTGTCGCGGCTGCTTGCGTCGATCCGGTATGGACATGGAACAAATGGCGGCGTTGGCGGCCCAGATGGGACTGGTCGGTATGGATTTTGTAGGCCCAAACGATTGGCCGATCTTGAAGAAGCACGGCCTGGCAGCAACGATCGTCAGCGGAGCGGGAAGTATTAAGAACGGGCTTAACAATAAATCCCTGCACGCCAAATTTCTGGACGATTTTCGACGTAACATCAAAGCGGCGGCGGAGTACAAATGGCGGAACGTGATTACCATGGCGGGCGACCGGAAGGGAATCAGCGACGAGGAGGGCATGGATAACTGCCACACTGTCCTCAAGGAAGCGGTCAAGATCGCCGAAGATTACGGCGTGAATATCTGCATGGAACTGCTCAACAGCAAAGTCAATCATCCCGGCTACATGTGCGACAAGTCAGCGTGGGGTTTCGAGTTATGTCGGCGGGTGAATTCCCCGCGTTTCAAGATGCTCTACGACATCTACCACATGCAGATTATGGAGGGGGATTTGATCGCGACGATCAGGAAGAATATTCAATATATCGGTCATTTCCATACCGCCGGCGTCCCGGGTCGCCACGAGTTGGACGAGAACCAGGAAATCTATTACCCCGCGGTCATGCGGGCCATTGTCAAGACGGGATATGACGGGTATGTGTCGCACGAATATACGCCCACGCGCGATCCGGTGAAATCGCTGACACAGGCCTTAAAGACCTGTGATGTCTAGCGAAATCGAAAAGGGATAACGCATTATTTATACCAGCGGATCGTGCCCAGTGGGGATGGAGTGAAACACGCCCGGACCAGGTTTCAAATTTTCCTGTTTGGGAACGAGATCCAGTTTGCTGGCGTTCAAGAGCCATTCCCACTTGAAGGTACGGCCCGTGTACGCTGCCGTCCGGGCGCCAATAGCGGTCAGGGTACTTTCGGCGATTCGCACGCCCTCATTCAGCGGCTTACCGTCGCGAATGCTCTTCACCAGGTCGATGTGTTCCTGCTGCTGCCCGTTGACATTTTTACCCTTATACTGCCATGAGTTTTCGCCGGAAATATTTCGGCTGCAGTCACTAGTACCTTTGGTTCCGACAATCTTCTCTCCGTAGCGATTCGTACCGGGACTGTGACCGCTAAAACTCAGGCAGCGAGCGCCGTTGGGATATTCTAATTCGGCAAAGATGTGGTCCCAGATGTCGCCGTTGTATTTCTCCCATTCTTTTTCACTGCCATCGTTATATTTGCGGCAGACCTCTTTGGCCGGTCCGATCTGCTCCTTATTATAGGAACGCCATTGACGACCGCCCACGGCAGTAAATTTTGCCGGCGGTCCGTCGAAGCACCAGTTCATGACATCAATATTATGAATATGCTGTTCGCAGATTTGATCGCCCGAAAGCCAGTAGAAATGGTACCAGTTATTACACTGCCATTCCAGCTCGCTCATGCCTTTCTGGTAGCCACGGTACCAGATGCCGCCGCCGTACCAGTAGCACTGTCCGCCCACCAGCTCGCCGATGGCGCCGTCGTGGATGCGTTTCATGAGTTCCACGCGGCTGAATTCATGTCGCCGCTGCGTACCGCAGACAATGGCCAACCCCTTTTGTTTGGCGAGTTTGGAAGCGGCGATCACCTCGCGGCAGCCGGCTGGGTC
>CAZNQT010000568.1:0-3312 GCA_964574885.1 uncultured Pirellulales bacterium | reverse complement strand
GGATGGAGCCTTGTCCCACGAGCTTGAAAACGTTATAATAACCTTCACAAATGAATGTAAGGGTGTTATGTCGCATTGCCGTTGGGCCAATTTTCTATGATTACTTTTATTAGAAAATTATTAATTCGTCTTAAAAAATTATTGATAGCAATAGAAAAAGCGGATCGGAAAACTGCAAAATCTGAAGAAAGACGTTCAGTAATCAAAATTAATCAAGAGGGTTTTATGATTATACACCCCAAGTATCTTTTACAAAAACAAAAAAAGTACTTCGTATCCTGGGATAGCATTAAGGAAATATGGGCCGTTAAGTATGATGTGTATATTGGAGAATTGTTCGGCATGTGTATATTAGATGAAGAAGGTTATTATACCCAAGCCTATACTGAATACGAAGGATGGTCAGAACTTAAAAGCAATATTTTAAGAAGGTTTTCTGATTTCAATATGAAGAATTACAAAACCGTTGAATATGAGCAATGGGAATCGTTGATTTGCTGGAAACGTGGAGAGAAGGTTGAAGATCATAAGGTGTGAGATAGATGGAGATGGAAATATGTTTAAGAAATTAACTTTACTTGGAATTATTATTAAGATGTTTGTTATGGGATTCTCGAAGTTTACACACGCCAAGTCGGTGGGGAAGGTGAAGGACGGGAATCTCGTTTGGCAGGAGAATGATGAAGATAAAATACAAACATACCAACATCGTTGCTGAGGACTGGCGAAAGCTGGCGGAATTCTATCGGCGGATTTTTGACTGTCATCCGGTTCCTCCGGAGAGAAGCAATAGGGGGGCATGGGTCGAGAGATGTACCGGCGTGCCAGACGCTGAAGTTCAGGGCATTCATCTACGATTACCGGGTTACGGGGCTGACGGACCCACGTTAGAAATTTTCCAGTACAACCGGGCCGAAGCACGGTCGGAAACCGCGATCAATCGTCTGGGCTTGGCCCACCTTGCCTTCGAGGTGGACGACGTAGAAGCGATCCGAGACGCAGTGCTCGCTGCGGGAGGCGGGCGTGTCGGCGATCTGGTCACTACCGAGATATCAGGCGCAGGTACTATCACATTAATCTATTTAACAGATCCCGAGGGAAATATTATCGAATTGCAAAAGTGGGAGTAATCGATCGAAAAAGGCGCTGCGCCTGACTTTCGGGCGGTCCAAATGGAGGTGATATATGAATCACAATATGATTAGGTACATAATGATAATGGCGATTTTGGTATTCGGATTTTCGCTTGCTGTTCACGCCAAGCCGCCGGGGAAGCTAAAAGACTGGAAGATCGTCTGGCAGGATGAATTTCAGGGCGAAAAGATCGATCTCAAGAAGTGGAACTATTGGCATCCGGATACGAAGCGTCGCCAGGCGATTAACAAGGCGCACAATACCTATCTGGACGGCAAAGGCAACCTGGTAATCCGTACGCAGAAGGAAGGCGACGCCTTCACGGCCGGGGGCCTCTGGACGCCGAAAACGTTTAATCATAAGTTCGGCTACTGGGAGTTTCGCTGCTCGTTCGAACAGATCGACAACATCGGTCATTGGCCCGCCTGCTGGATTCAGACGCCGAATATGGGTAGATTCATCGGCGATCCGAACCGCGGCGGCATCGAGATCGACGTGATGGAACTGCCCCGGCGCGACGACAGCACCCAGCACGCCATCCACTGGGACGGCTATAAAAAAGACCACAAGTCCAGGTCGAAAAAATTCAAGATCAAGAACCTGATGAAGGGCTTCCACACCTTCGGCCTCTGGTGGACGGAAAAGGAACTGATCTTTTTTGTGGACGACAAAGAGAACTGGCGCTATCCGATCAGTTCCCACGTGGATCAATATATTATTCTCTCGGAGGAAATCGACAAGTGGGGCGGCCCCATCGAAAAGGAAAACGCCAATTTGCCCGATTATTTTCTCGTCGATTATGTACGGGTCTATATGCCGAGGAAATCAAGATGAAACCGCCGATTCACGCAGATCAACACAGATATAATAATAGTATCAAAGGCGCAAAGGCTCTAAGAAATTTTCCTACTATTTATTTATGGTTATATCGTGTTAAGGAGTGAGCTATGAAACGAATACTTATCGTTCTGTTTACGATGATCCTTGTAGTTCAAGTCAACTGTGAGAAGAAAGATGGGCAGACTCAAGAGGGTCAGGCACAAAAGTTGACGGCGCAGGCGATCTGTCCGGTGTGCAAGCATAAGATGAAAGAAGATGCCTATTGTAGCTGCTGTAACGCGGTGGCCACTACGGAAACGGAACTGGTTCATTGTGAAAAATGCAACAAGGATTATTTACCCGGCACCTACTGTGCCGCCTGCAATCGCTTTATGTTTAACGCCAAGTTAAAATGCGGCAACTGTCAGGACGAGGTGGTCAAAGGCCACTATTGTCCCAGCGAGAAAGCCTATAAGGATCTGCCCGATATCGCCTACTGCGAAACCTGTAAAAAACCGTACCACAAAGCGCTATCCTGTCCGAATTGTAAGAAGAAGGCGCCGCAAACTGAAAACGAGGGTTGAATTCGAAATTACCGCAAACCGGAACCTGGGAACTTAGTACCACCGGCTAGTGTACCATTCGGGGATGAGAATATCGCGGATCATTCCCTTGCCGACGACCTGGGAGACAGATTGTTTGATATCCCGTTTGACCATAGTCAGTTGAGGATCTCGGAGGTCCTCTATCGCCGTCGTGCCAATGGCGTATCGTACTTTATCCTTGATCTGGAGTTCCTGATTTTGGACCCGTTTTTTTAATTCCGATCGCTGATCGGTTTCAGGTTTGGCGGCCACACTGCACTGCACGACCATTTTTCGACCGTAGCTCTGCCATTTTACCACCATCATTTTATCGCACAGAGGCACCGCCTCGTCCTGCGATTGCGTAACTCGGCCGTTCCGAAAGGATCCCCCTCGCCAAGTGAGTTGGGCTGTAGGCGGTTTCGTCCAGATCAGCAATGCCACGATTATCAAAACCAGCCCCAGCGACATCGCTATTCCGAGGATGGTCTTTTTCCGGTCTTGTTTTCGCCGTTTGGCCATACCTGCAATCCTGTCCCTTCATGGGGAATTTCTACCTATTTGTTATCGGCTAAACCGCCAACAAATCTGAATTGTGACATAAAAGGATTTGAAAAATCGTATGGTGTGGTTTGTACTAAGTGGAAACGTAAAAAGAAACATAGGATACGGGCCAACCACCAGCCTCAAGCTCGCAGACTCGCTTGAGGCTGCCACCCGGATTATTAAGGTTACGAAGCATTATGCGTTTCTACTTAGGGTTTCAGGTTATGTT
>CAZNQT010000567.1:0-3315 GCA_964574885.1 uncultured Pirellulales bacterium | reverse complement strand
ACAAGTGGACGTTCGTTTATCCACCCCAAACGTCCCCGAACCGGTCCCCGCCGATGTAAATCCTCAATTTGCCGACCTTTCCAACGTCCGAGCTGTGATTTGGGACGTGTACGGAACCCTCTGCGGTGTATCCGTGGGAGACCTGGAAAAGACGCTGGAATACGATGGTCGTCTAACTCAGGCCGCGGGAGCAGTCCTCGAGGAATTTCAACTGGCGCCGGCGCTTACGCAATTGTATCCGGATCGTACCGCCGATATCGCCCTGCGCGACCGGTATTTACAGTTGATCGCCGAATCGCATGCGCGCAGCCGGGCGGCGGGAATCGAGAACCCGGAGGTCGTCATCGAGCAGATCTGGCAGGAGATCCTGGAGGACGGCCTTAAGGTCGGATACCAGACCGAATTCCATGAACCAATACTGGATACGGCGTATCGTGTTGCCTACTTTTTCGACGCGAGCATCCAGCACAATTATCTATATCCGGGAATCGCGGATTGCCTCACCCGGCTTTCCGAAGCAAATCTGGTGCAGGGCATCATCTCGAATGCCCAGTTCTACACGCCGATCCAAATGCGGCGACTGCTGCGGGAAGCATTGCATCGGGACGACGCCGAACTGGAAGATTTCTTCGACGAGTCATTGGTGTTTTTCTCGTATGAATTGGGCTACAGCAAGCCAAATCCGGGTTCGTTTCAAAAGGCCAACAGCATTTTGGCACAACGGGATATCAAGCCGGAAGAGGTTGCCTATATCGGCAATGACATGCTCAACGACGTTTGGGCAGCGGCCCAGGCGGGTTGGCGAACCATTCTCTTCGCCGCGGATGCAACCCAAACGACGTTGCGAGATAACGAACCGAACTGCACCCAAGTGCAGCCGGACGCGGTAGTTACGAACGCATTATCCCTGTTGGAGATGTTCGCCATAACACAGGAACGTACTGAGAGGGCAAGATGAGGTTGATAAGGACGGCCCAAAATGGGTTTGTTTTGTAATTTTTAGGTTTTGGATTTGGGCGGCCCAAAAAAGCGGATTCCTGTTGGGCCAAGGGGATTTTTGCGAGCGGGATTACAGATTATTATATATCTATTATATCTGTATAATGGGGATTTGCCGGCGATTTTACGGGAGTACAAAGCGTCATACCAAAGCGGAAAGGCCGCTGGGGTACTATACGGTTACAATTTAATCCGGCGAGAGAGAAAGACGGATAGGATTATTCTCTGCGCCGGATTTTTTTATTGCCCGAAGGGGCAGAAAGGTTGGGATGGAAGATGAGGTATTTATCAAAATGTATGGTCAGTCGAAGTGTATGGGTAGTGGGGCTCCTCGGAATAAGCCCGTTCGCGTTGACGGCGAGCTACTCTGGACAAAGCAACTTGGTACGGATGCTATTGACAGATCCCTTTCTATAGCAGTAGATACATCCGGTAACGCCTATATCAGCGGTGATACTTACGGAGATATCGGCGGGCCTCATGTGGGCATCGCTGATGCGTATCTTGCTAAATATGATCCAGAAGGCAACTTACTCTGGACCGAACAACTCGGATCGAGCGCTGTGGAAATTTGCCAATCCGTAACAGTAGATGCGTTCGGCAACGCATGGATCAGCGGACACACCTACGGTACTCTCGGGGGGATCAATGCAGGTTACTATGATGCGTATCTAGCCAAGTACGATACGTCGGGAAATCTGCTCTGGACAGAACAACTGGGTACGAGTGTTGATGACAAATCCTGGTCAGTAGCAGTGGACGCATCCAGTATCCCCCTAGTTGCCCAATTTTCCCAGTTTTCCATCCCTCGTTATTCCTGCTTACGTTTTATCCGAGTTACGCATGCTGAAATATTCTCGAAATGAAGTTAAACATCTTGAGGTTTCGAGACAGATTTGATATCCTGAATAGAAAAGAAGCACGATTGTATAGCTGAGCAAGAATATACAGGATTATATGGGAAATTTCGGTTAGAGGAGGTGGCTAATGAAGTCTTGCACGATGGTTCTTATGGGTGTGGTGTGGATAGTATTCCTGGCCTTTACAGGCAGTAGCCTGGCAGAGCCGTTTGAACTGTGGATTACCGAAAGCCCGCCGTATAACGCCAGTCCTGAGACGTGGGGCGGATTGATACGGTATCGGCTGGAAGAAACCGACGGTGCGGCAACTGGTATCGCGGGGATCGATAAAAGTGAATTGTTTGATCCGGCGGGATTGGTGTTCCGAGAAACTTCACAGGAACTGCTGATCGGCAATCGACACGGGAATGGCGGCAACGGAAGCATTTCGCGTTTCCTTTATGACAATGATACCAGTACCTTTACCGCCAATGGCCAGATTACCGGCAATTCACTGGATGGGGTGCATCAAATGGCCCTGAATCCCGTTACGGGCGAACTTTTCGCGGCGAACTACGGCGGGGGAATATCTCGGTTTCTTTTCGACGGAGCAGGCAACGCTATCGCCAACGGCACAATAGGCGGGTCGCAATGGACGCGCGGGGTGGCCGTTTCACCGGATGGCGAACGACTATACGCAACCAGCGTAACAAACGTCATTCGACAATTCGACTTGGCGACCGGAACGGAATTGACGAGCGTCAGTGTCAGCGGTTCCTCGAAGCTGCATAATATTCGGCTGCGTAACAACAATGAGCTCTATGTTGCCGATCCGTTCACGGGTATGGTGTATCAGTTTGCGATGGATAGCAACAATGATCTAAGCAATCAGGTGGATATCTACGCTCCCTCGGCGGTAAGTCTGGCGTTTAGCCCGGACGGACAAGAGATGTTCGCGTCCGGACATTTAACAAGCCATCAGGTCACGAGACTGCTGTTGGACCCGGATACTCAGGTATGGCAAGACAACGGCGCGATCTACCCCGAAGTCCCATTGGGTGATATATGGGTGATGCCTTTAATGGGTTGCCGATACCTGTTACCGGGGGACATCAATAACGATTGCCGGGTGGATATGCTTGATGTGCAGTCGATGGTAAACGCATGGCTGAGTAGTTCTGCGGATGTTCATTGGAATGGAAGTTGTGATATTTCGTTGCCTCCCGACAATATCATCAATCTGAAGGATTTTGCGGTAATGGCTGGTAGCTGGCTGGTTGACTGTAATGTGACGTCGGATAATCTGGTGTGTGTACCCGACTACAGCAATCCTTAAATGGGGTGTTACACCTGGGAAGGGGAAAACCAGGGATCGCCACTCGTGACAGAAGACCGCGTGGGCTAAGAGGTCATCCTACCAATCTACCCCCGGCACAGGTCCGGGGGCTAATCGATGAATCGGTTTACGGTTTACGGG
>CAZNQT010000566.1:0-3325 GCA_964574885.1 uncultured Pirellulales bacterium | reverse complement strand
CGTTGACTTTGTCCGGCGGGACGGAGTAGCGACTGACGATGATCTGACGGGTCAGGTAGCTAACGGCTATGATCTTGCAGGCGGCATGTAGGCCCTGACGCTCAAGGTCATAGACGCGTTGATTGACATGCTCGCCGGAACGGTCGAATTCAGTGGAATGTACGTGTACGATAAGGGGTTTGCCCGTCAGTGAGGAGACGGCAATCCCGGCGGGAAAGGTCATCCAGTCATGGGCGTGCACGATATCGAACTGTTCATCCTGGGCGATCAGAGCCGCAAGCCGGGCGTAACGCTGCACTTCATCGAAAAGGTCTGATCCGTAGTGCTCTTTGGAATTGGAAAACTCGGGCAGCTCCGTGGATGTACCAAGCTGGACCAGGCCTTTGGCACGCAATTTGGCTAAGAGATCTTCGTACGCCTTGGGAGATTGATAAGGACTTAAAGCCGAAGCGATGGCCCGGAATTTCACGTGGGCAAACTCGGGTAAATGGTATATGTCGCCCTGCTGCGTAAGAGATCCAGGCCCCGCCATTTTAACGTGGGTAGTATATGCACCTGAAACGGGTCGGGGTAGGATAAAGATAATCTCCGTGCCGGTCTGGCTCATTGCCCGGGTCAGCCCATAGCAGGCCGTCCCCAAACCCCCGGATATGAAGGGGGGAAATTCCCAGCCTAACATCAGAATCTTCATCGTTTCACCTGTTTCAATACTAGTATGCGCTTCCTTTCAACCTTCTCCCCTTTGTCAGATTAGAATATGCGTATCACCAGGAAATGTCAACTCTTTATTGCACTGATCTTATGATTTATTGTCTAATGAATACATACCCTACAAAATCCGTTTCTGCAAGCACTTTTAAATATTTTGAATAATTCTTACCAAATCGAAACCAATGCACGGATTCCACTCATACTATTTGCCGCTCTTAAGCCTAATCGGGCTATTCCCGGAGCCATTCAATTCCGTTTCTAACATATTTTGTACAGATCGGCTCAGCAGCAAGATCAGATTTATTAACAACTTTTTGATGAAAAAGTTAGCTACGATAACGTAGAAACGTTTTCTGATCATGCTCCGAGACTAACAAGTCCGCTCTCGAAGCGCCGATCTATGTCGTGACTATCGGCATGGACGGCCCAATGGAAACAGTTTTTTACCTATCCCAAAACCCAATTGAGATTCGGTTGAATTTTTTCTATACTATGATTCAGATTCATATCGGCGTCGATATGGGCCTACCAGTATGGATTTATGATAAAATCTATTTTGAGAGAGTAATACAAGGCGGAACAAACGATGGCAGAAACATTGACTTACAAGATATTAAGAAACCATCTGATGGAAGGTGATTTAACCAATGGCGGTGAGGTCGGCATCCGGATCGATCAGACACTGACCCAGGATGCAACGGGGACGACAGCGATGCTGTTGTTTGAGTCGATGGGTCTGGATCGAGTGCAAACGGAGTTGTCGGTAAGCTATGTCGATCATAACATGGCCATGTTCGGGCCGGAAAATCACGACGATCATATTTATTTGCAGACGATAACGCGTAAGGTAGGGATTTATCACAGTAGGCCGGGTAACGGGATCTGCCATCAGGTTCACCTGGAGCGATTCGCCAAGCCGGGCGCGACCCAGCTTGGCAGCGACAGTCATACGCCGACTGCGGGCGGGATGGGTGCGCTGGCGATCGGTGCGGGGGGTTTGGACGTGGCGGTAGCCATGGGCGGGGGGGCGTTCTATTTGACGGCGCCGAAGGTGGTTGGGATTCATTTGACGGGTAAGTTGAATGACTGGGTGGCGGCCAAGGATGTGATTCTGAAGGTGCTGAGTATTTTAAGCACCAAGGGTAATGTGGGCTGCATTGCGGAGTATTT
The DNA here is from genome assembly GCA_964574885.1 of uncultured Pirellulales bacterium. GTDB lineage: Bacteria > Planctomycetota > Phycisphaerae > Sedimentisphaerales > SM23-30 > JAFGFX01. The sequence continues at coordinate 1,444 of CAZNQT010000566.1, read as the reverse complement.
CGGTGAGGGAGTAGCCTCGATAAGTGTGCCACAACGGGCGACGATCACCAATATGGGGGCGGAACTGGGGGTGACGACGAGTATATTCCCGTCGGATGAGCGGACGCGGTCGTTTCTGGAGAGTCAGCAGCGGGAGGGGGATTATCGACCACTGGCGGCGGATGAGGAGGCGGAATACGACCGGGTGATCGAAATTAACCTGTCGGAGTTGGCGCCCTTGGCAGCGGCGCCTTCCTCGCCGGATAATATCAAGACCGTGTCGGAATGTAAGGGAATTCCGGTTCATCAAGTGATCGTCGGCAGTTGCACGAACAGCAGTTTCCGGGATCTGACAACGGTAGCGATGATCCTGAAAGACAAAACGGTACATCCGCAGGTGGAATTTGCCGTAGCGCCGGGTTCCAGGCAGGTGCTGGATATGATATCCGATAGCGGCACTTTGTCGGAATTGATTCGGTCGGGGGCCCGGATCTTGGAGAGTGCGTGCGGACCGTGTATCGGACAGGGTCAGTCGCCGGGCAGCGGTAAGGTGAGCGTGCGGAGTTTCAATCGGAATTTCAAAGGTCGCAGCGGCAACAAGGACGATCAGGTGTATCTGGTGAGTCCGGAAACGGCGGCTGCGACGGCGTTAACCGGTCAGTTGACCGATCCGCGTGAGTTGCCGGCCTTGCTTGGCATTAATTATCCTGAGATTGAGGAATCACAGATGGCGGCGATCGATGATCGCCTGATTGAGCCTCCGCTGCCGCCGGAGCAGGCAAAGGAAGCGGAGGTGATACGGTCGGCGAGTATCGTGACGCCGCCGTCGGGAGAAAAGCCGCCTACGACTATTAAGGGTAATGTTCTGTTACGCTGCGGGGATAAAATTACGACCGATCATATCATGCCGGCGGGTACGTTTTTGAAGTATCGATCGAACGTGCCGGAATATGCCAAGTATGTGTTCCATTGTTTCAATGAAGAAGGTCATAATACCTTTGCCGAGCGGGCATTGGCAGTCAAGAAAGCGGGGCGGCACGGGGTGATTGTCGGCGGGGATAGCTACGGACAGGGTTCCAGCCGCGAGCATGCGGCCTTGTGTCCGATGTACCTGGGGATCAAACTGGTGATCGCCAAGGCCATCGAGCGGATTCATAAGGCGAACCTGATCAATTTCGCGATTACGCCGGCGACGTTCGTCGATCCGGAGGACTACGACCGGATCGAACCGGGCGATCAACTGGAAGTGGAAGATTTTGCTGCAGCGTTGGAAAAGGCAGAACGGATTCAAGTTAAAAATGTTACCAAAAACTTTACGTTTGCATGTGCATTGAATTTAACCGACCGCGAACGAACGATTCTTCTGGCCGGCGGGAAACTGAATTATTCCAAAAGGGGGAAAAAGTTGTGTGTTGTGAGGAAGGAGTTTACGGTTGCTGGTTTACAGTTTCCAGTAAAAGTTGAA
>CAZNQT010000565.1:0-3331 GCA_964574885.1 uncultured Pirellulales bacterium | reverse complement strand
AGCCGTAACACGTCCTGCGTTTCGGCGGGCGCATCATACGTCGTATAACGTATCCGGCCTTTGTCATAGATAACCAAGCTGACGACGGAGGTGCTGCGCATGATATGGTTTTCGCGGCCGGGTCCGAATTCCTCCGGCATCCACGCCAGCGCCTCCATCACCTGACACAAAGGCCAGGGATGCGCCAGATTCGACCACTCTCCCGTCGCCACCGCCTGACCGAACAAACCGTCGCGGACAACCCCGTTCTCTTCGCTGTCATAGGTGGCCATAATAATCATCCGGCGCCCGATTTCCCGTGCCCATTCCTCGTCGGCAATGACGCCAAAACGGATAAACGTCGGCGCCGCAGTATATTGATTGTAGGAAAGCGAAGTTCCACAGCAGGTGGAGGACTCCGGAAACCCCCAGGCCCCGCTATACACTTCCCCATTCGAGCCCGGATCCACGCCGTTCCGGTTGAAGATCAACGACAGAATATTCCGTAAATCCGTCTTCCAGTTCGCGAATACCGCACGGTTCTTGAGAATATAATCGCCGCACATGGACGTAATGCCGCACATAACCGGATTATCCCAATCCCAGTAGTTTCTTCCCCAGGTATCGTTCACCAGCCATCGCGGTAACATCTGATCCGTCAGATACGCTCGACCGGCATCGCGCGCTTTCACGATAATATCTTCTTTGCCGGTATGTCCCATCCGGATCAACTCGTCCAGAAATTCCAGGATCAACGTTGTACTGCCGGTTAACTCGTCCGACCAGCCCACTACGGAAGGATCGACGTAGCGATTCCACGGCGGCAGTTCGGGATCAAAATTACACTTGGCCGCGAAAACATCTCCCCAGTGTTTCGCCGCTCTAAGGTACCGCGGATTGCCCGTCAATTTGTAAGCCCGCAGAATCTCCGTACCGATAATAGCGCACAAATCCAGTTGGTTCCGTCCCGTCGGATCGCATTTGCCATACGCCTTTCCTTTAGTCGGCGTGCTGATGGGAAATTCCGGCCAGGGATGTTGGGCGTCCGTCTGACCGTAATCCAGAATATAATCCGCCGTCAAAGAAATATAGATAAATGCCATCGGATCACCGGTATAACGGTAATATGCCGTAAGCCCTTTGATAATGCTCCAAGCCCGCTGGCTCAAATCGCCGCACATCCAGTCGTTAGTCGGAGGAATCACGATCGTACCGTCCGGCTCGATCTTCCAGTGCGAATTATAGACAAAATCCGGAGCGGCCATCACCGCCTTCGAGGCGTCCACCCACGGATATCGCTTCATCACCTCCGCGGCGATCCGGACTCGCAAATCGAGTTGTCCGTTCTGACCCGAATACCACGGCGCTATCACGCCAAACGCATCTTCCTGAACCGCATGAGCGTAGTAACGTTCCAGCCTCGTGGCTCCGTACCCCATGCGACTGACCATGACAATAACAACCACAAAGAATAGTAAACTAAAAACTCGGTTCCCGGTACAAACCAAAAACCTATCTTGTAGGAGTGACATCCTTGTATGTAGAAATTTCTTTTGCATATTGTTGCACCTGAACTTCAATAAACGAATTTTTTTACACAACCCACCATTGCCGCCAATTTAATTTATAATCTCATTATAATATATGAATTACAACGCTTCTCAGCAAGAATATTTGGCAACGAAAACAACAGATTAAGTATGATGCATATATTTAATCGCCTGGTAAAATTTGTTAATTTTTACTAAAAACATGTTCAAAAATCTCCTTGCTCCATCCCTGTTGATTATGGAATAATATCTAAAAATCGCTGTAATGTACCTTAGCATCTAGCAAAATCATAGTAATTATTGCGGCAGTAAAAAGGGTAAGAAGATCAATATCAAATCAATGTACTCCATGTTGGTATTTTCCCGAAGGATTTGCTATGATAGTGATTACCTATGAATATTATGAATATTATGACGATAATAGTAGTTGCGTTTGTGTTGCTTTCAATATCCATCGTAATGGCAGAACCGCTCCCGGTGTATTTCGGAACGTACACCAGCGCAGGCAACCGCAGTAAAGGAATTTATTACAGCACGCTCAACCTGGAAACGGGAAGGCTTACCGATCCGATTCTGGCCGCGGAGAGTACCAATCCGTCTTTCCTGGCTATTCATCCAAGCCGGAAGTTCCTCTATGCCGTGGGGGAGTCGGGAAAAGCCGGCGCCGTAAGTGCCTTTGCCATCGATTCCCATACGGGAATCCTCAAGCTGCTCAATCAACAGCCTTCGGGAGGGGCGAATCCCTGCCACGTCAGCATCGACCATCTCGGAAAAAACCTGTTTGTGGCGAACTATAGCAGCGGAAATGCCTCCGTGATTCCGATCCAAAGCGATGGAAGACTCGCAAAACCGACGGCCCTCGTACAACACCAGGGTTCCAGCGTTCATCCGGATCGCCAGAAAGGCCCCTTTGCTCATTCGATTAACGTCAGCCTGGACGATCGCTTTGTCTTTGTAGCCGATCTGGGCATCGATAAAATCATGATGTATAAGTTAGATAGCGATAAAGGAACCCTCGTCGCTAACGATCCTCCTTACGTCAACATCAGGCCGGGCGCAGGACCGCGACATTTTACCTTTCATCCCAACGGGAAGTTTGCTTATCTTATCAACGAACTCGATTGTACGATAATCGCCTTTGCTTACGAATCCGCTTCGGGTGCTCTCACGGAGATTCAGACGGTTTCAACCCTTCCGACAGGTTTCAAAGGCGACAATACCTGTGCTGAGGTGTGCGTACATCCGAACGGAAAGTATCTCTACGGTTCCAACCGCGGACACGACAGCATTGCCGTCTTCCGAATCGATTCCACACAGGGGAAACTGACGTTCGTGAACCATGTTTCAGACAACATCAAAATGCCGAGGCATTTCGCTATCGATCCGACGGGCACGTTCTGCCTGGTCGCCAACCAAGACAAGGATAATGTCGTTGTCTTTAGGATCGATCCGAAAACCGGCACACTGGAACCGACGAAGAATATGATTTCTATCGGGAAACCGGTTTGTGTTTGTTTTTCCCTCTAAAATAACTATTACTTAGCATTCTCGATTTTTAGTACTCAAATGTAAAGAATCAATTAAATTATTACCAAGGAGAAAAATGATATTGGAGGGGCAAGAAAGGAATGGTAAAATAACTGACGGATCAGTCCAGGCCTTGGCCAGCACCTAAAAAGGAAAGGTGGTGATGGATATGGCTAAGCTGGTAAGGCTTTGGCAAAGACCGTGTAAACACGGTCGAGAATTTAAGTATGTGCTCATCTGGTATGATGAGCAAGGCAAAGAACGATGGCGGTCTC
>CAZNQT010000564.1:0-3336 GCA_964574885.1 uncultured Pirellulales bacterium | reverse complement strand
CACATACTGATATAGGGAAGGCGCGTATTTTGCCACCAGTAGCCGGGACCCCAGCGTCGATAATCCGCATCGCCTGGATTACCGGGATTAGGAACCGTAAATATCGATCCGTTAAATTTAATCGGATATGCACCGCGTCCGGCACAAGCATCGATAAATCTTTGCAGAGCATAAGCACGGCTGACCATAAAGGCATCATCCCCTCCTACCGCCTGCTGGGCTACCTTCTTGCCATTATGAAAGAGTTTAATCTCACCCGTAGCGTTATCGATTGTCGCTGCGACATGATGCCACTTACCGGCTGTGAGGATATCCTTTTGATTCAGAACTCCCGCATGGGTAATCAGGCGTAAGCTATTACCCGGCCAGGTATCTAAAAGAAATCCGTCAGTACTGCCCGGAGTGGTCTTATCCAGAATCCGGGCCCCGTTGCCCGGTAGTTGATCCGGCTGAATCCAGGCTTCCAGGGTCAGCGCCTCCGATTGATCTATATTTTTTAGCTCCTCAAGTGTCCTACCCGGCTCCACATCCATCCAACTACCGGATAGATGAGGCCGACCTTCCAGCGTTTTTTTACTGCTCCTCGCCAGTTGTGCAATCTCTTTCTCACTCAATACCTGGTTCAAAATAGAAGCCCGAGCGATCTTGCCCTTAAAACGCTCCCCTTGACGCTGACTGATTCCTATACGAACCGGATGCTCACTCGACTTCATTAAGGTCACTTTCGCCTGACTAGTACTCTTGGCTCGGATCCAACTGCGTCCCCAGAAATCCTGCCACCATTGTTGATGCGCTAGTCGCCGCCGGGCAAAGGGAACACTTTCCACTTCCTCGATTTTGGATTCCACCGCCTTTAGCCACTGTGGGGGGGATGCCGGATGCTCTGTCAAAACGTAAATGTCGAAACGCTGTTTTGAGCCTTTTGTCGTGGTCAACGTCAGATCATTAACACGTTTTGCATTTGGGGCCGTAATGACCGCCCCGAAAGTACGATGCAACAACGGATCGACCATGTTATAGTCGGACAACCCTTGAATTCTCATCGTCAATTCCGGCCCTACCGATTTTTTATTGTGATGATACCAGCCGATGCGACCAGCTTGATTCCTGAGTACCGTATCCGGCTCCACAATCGTCGGCGCGTGTTTTTGACTCGGTTTACTGCGATCCAGATGAACGTCGCTGACTTCAAGGCAAGGAAGTTCATAAGGTTCGGTACGCCAAAGCTCGATTTGAGAGGTAGCGGTCAATGGTCCTGGACCATCTATGGCCACATGAATCACCGGATGATTGGCGTCCACCCAGATACGCAGCACCGTTTTCGATAATCCAATCTTATCGCCTGATTTGTCGGCGATCTCGATAATAATCTCGCCGTTTTCCAGCTTCAGTTCCTGGCGAAAAACAGCATTCTCGGTTAGCGGGTTCGGAGAAAGACTTACCCGCACCTTACCCACTTTCAACAGTCTGCCGTTATCCCCCCAGCTATCGGTTTTACTAATGTAAAACGCCAGTTCCCCGTTCTCCTCCATCCAGACATTCAAACCGATATCGCCGTTACCTATCGGCAGCGAACCGTTGTAGTCTTTGCTGGGCGTATCCCAGACCACGTTGTAATCAGCTAACCGACCGAATAACGTTCCTCCGTTTGTACCTAACGGAAATAAAATTATCAGCAAAGGATATATAAAACTTCTCCGGAGTATCCTAAACACTAACATACCACGCCTCTCATTTCTAAGGTTCACATTTCTTCGTCAAATTCATCCAGACTCAGTGGATACTTACCGTATTCACGTACCAATTTTACAATATAGTCATACGTGTGCCCGGAAACGCTGCTGGATACGGAATGATCAGATTGGAAGATATAGCCTCCTCCTTTAGCCGCGTTAAGCTTACGGATCACTTCCCGGCGAATCCGCTCTTTATCCCCTGTCTCCCAAACCTGAATATTACTGTTGCCACATATACCGAGTTTATGTCCGTACTTACGCCGCAGTTCCACCGCATCCAGCTCGGCCTTGGCTTCCAGCGGATTCATCGCGTCAATTCCGATTTCAATATAATCCTCCAGGATCTTATTGACATTCCCGCAGCCGTGGTAAATAACCATTAACCCTTTCGAGTGAGCGTAATCCGCGATGGCCTTGACCCAAGGTTTAAAGTATTCCCGCCAATACTCAGGAGAAAAGAACATATTATTCTTATATGCCACGTCCCCCCAAATCACAAAACCGTCCAACCATCCCTCCGCCGCCTCGATCTGTGCCCGGGCACAATCTAGATAGAATTGCCCGATACGATGGATAACTTTTCCCATACGTTCCGGGTACCTTCCCATCCAGAGCATGTTATTCTCTGGTCCAATGAGGCGCGTCAGACATTCGTTACATTCGATGATACTGCCAAAAACGGGAAAATCAGGCCATAGAGATTTGACGGTTTCCTGCCAAGGCGGCGAATTTCGTTCGAAACCATCGCCCACACCGGCAATCTGGTTATCCCCCGCTTCAAAATACCGACGCCGATCTTCCGGATCATCAAATTCCAGGGCTTCGAGCTTTTCCAAAGTATCCGTCTCAAAAACAATAAATTCCGGCATCGGAGCATCATACTTTTTACGCATAATGGCCCCAAAACCGGTTTTGACTACTACTTCTTTGCTGTTTTCTTTCAACGTTTCAAAGGAACGAATGAAGGGATCCATATTCGGTACGGTTACGATCCAGTCGAGATCATAGAAATAATATGGATTGGCATCGTCAGGCAGATGTAAATCCTTGCGCCACCGTTTGATAAAACTTCCCCAGAAAAAATCACTGATCGGCGCCCGGTCCGGTTCCTCATGTCGCAACGTCTTCTTCATGCGTTCCAATTTCTCATGAGTACCTTCCCTCCTCTTTTGATTTGTATGTACCTTGCCGCTCGTATCAAACATTCCCATACTCAGTTTCCTCAAGATAGAAATATTTTACAAACAATATTCAATTAGCATCTGTGAGAGTAATCATTTATTACTTTAAATACCATTATAATTATTCTAGATGTAACCACCAATCAAATTTATTTTTATCGCTTTCAATTAAATTTCCATAGATATCAGCGAGATGGCCTTTTCTTGACTGACAAAATTCGCCAGGATCTCCAATTGTTATTGAACTCCGGGATCCATTAATCTTGTATTTTATTGACCGCACTCCAAATCACCATGCTATGGTCCTTTTTATCCTAAGTGATATCTGAGTAATTCGGATTCGACCAAAAATCGCCTCATTTACCAAAATACGACTCGTTGCTACCTTCTTGACATATGTCCCACCGGTTAAAATCGGG
>CAZNQT010000563.1:0-3338 GCA_964574885.1 uncultured Pirellulales bacterium | reverse complement strand
CCCACGACTCGAAGACGCCCGTGTTCGCGTGGATGGCAGCCAGGGCGTCTGTGAGCGAATCGCCCGCATTCACCGCCGGCGTCATTCCCGAATTATCGCTGAGCTTGTCCGTGGTGGCCGTACTGTACGGATTCGTATTGGACTCGCTGACTATCGTCGGCAGGATAATGTCCGCATTGGCTGCGCCGGCCATAAAACTCAAAACAAACACGCGAAACCAAATTTTCTTCATATTAATTCACCTATAAAAAAATACTATTTTCACGCTCTGCCTGCGAAGAGAAACTCTTCTTCCTGTTCTCGATATCTGATAATCAGAAAAAATGAGCAAGACAGACTCTTCTCTACTCCCCCTACGTGATGCCTGGAAGAATGGTTTTTCTCCACTTCTTTTCTCCTTCCCCTCTTTCGAATACTTTTACTTTGGTTCCCTGCAAATCAATTATTTCAACCACGAAAGATCAACCGAACCCTGGCGCTCAAATATTTGGTGCCAGTGGAGATCCCATAAGTCTTCCGCCGGTACCTTTCGTGCGGAACCGTCCAAAAAACACATATTAATTCCGTTATTATGACGCCTCATCAGTACCGCCGCAATCTCCGGCCAGTTCCACAAACCATAATCATAAACACTGGATGGAGTATTCCAGGGATCGGTGTCTTGGGCCCAGAGATTATTCCACCGGGCGTCCATCAACACCGGGATTTCATCCTTTGCAGCCACTCCTTTGGCGTCAATTCGGCCCCAACAGCGTTGTGTATAAAATGATCCCTCACGTTTACGAATCCAGGAATTTTCACCGTAACTGCCTATCCCCCAATCCTCATCCGCTACCCATTCCGCCGCCTCCGAATCCACCTGCCAGGCACTAAAGGTATTCCCGAAAAAACTTTTCGGTTGTAACGTTGTCGGATTTTCCACAGATACTATGGTGGCTTCCGGACAGGTACGCATGTTATTGATGTCAGCATAGTAATCTCTGAGATTCTCCATGAAAGTCGTCGAGTGTACGGTACCTCCTATAAATTCCGGCAATTTGCCCTTATGATCTTCTGCATACAATTGATAAGCAAAGGCCCAGTGTTTTAGAGTAGCTACACAGACAGCGGCTTTGGCCTGATGTCGAGCTTGATTCAAGGCCGGCGCCAGTATGGTCAATAAAACAGCGATAATGGCAATAACAATCAACAACTCTATCAGGGTAAATCCATTTCTTCTTTGCATGACCTGATTCCTTGTCACTTAAAAAATACCGATAAATTTAGGAATAATGTCAACATTTGAGTATCCTTACCTCAAATTACGGACAAGCCGAGGAAAATTCCTTCGGCATCCGGATGGGCGTGGATGACCATCAGCGAAGCCTTGTCCGGTTGCGGTTCATAGTCGTACGCAGCCACAGTATGGCTCATCAAATGCAATATAACTCTACAAATTACCACAGGTAGTGTAGCGGGTGATAAATTATGGCAGGTTATGAATTTATCTCCTCTCTTCCTGTCTCTAAGAGTAGGTATCCGATACCCGTTCCCGAAAATAACATTGTGAGAGAACCCCGGTATTAACCGAAGTTCTCCCACAATGAATAACACATTATGCTCCTCATTAAGGCAAACAGCCGGGAACACGATTGCATTCCAGCCAGTGACTGGCCCAGTCCGCAAAGTCCCGAAGATCCACAATACAATACGAGGGATCGCTGGGATCATCCGCGCTGGGCACGACGTCATACAGAGGTCTTCCCTCTACGCATACTACGTCATCCGTCATCACCGCCGTATAGATCTGGGCAATGGCAACCGAATCCAGTGCGTATGTGTACAACTGCACATCGTCCACCGCACCATCGAAGAAGAAATCATGTGTAGGAGTTTCATTTTGACCGGCGCCGATCTGCAGATCCGTCGCTATATCCGTCCAGGATAATGTAACATTTTGGGCAATGGCCGCCAGTCTGCCATTTACATAGAGCCTTTTCGTACCCGTCAAGGCCGTACCGGAATACCCGGTTTGTTCATAGCTAATCGCTAGATGGGTCCATGCGCCGGCAATGACATCCGTAAGGGAATCGCTACTGCCCAGTGCATGCCAGCCGGGACCGGTCCAGTACTCCCACTTGTCCGCCGGTACCGCGTAAAGGATGTACCCCCGCGCGGGAAAATCATCGCGGAAACTTATCACAGCCCCATGACGGTCGGGAAGCACATCCATTTTGGCCCAGAGGGAAACGGTGAAACTGTCCAGGACCAAATTAGGATCGCGCGAGACGATCATGGCCTCATGCTGATCGTGGTCAAACTGTATTGCCCCAGAGCCCACGATACCGGCAACATAGTTCGGATCGCCGCCGATTGGGAATATCGTACCATGATGGTAACCGCCGGGAGCCGTATCATTCATATTATCGCCTTCGAACTCCCAGTGCGCCAGCAAACGCTCTGTTACCAATCGGGCAGTCTTCGAGGAGGTTGGACCCGCCTCGTTGTATGCTACGCAATGGTAATATCCCTCATCGCCTAACGTTACGGATGGCGTGAAGGCCAAGGTATTCGAAGTTTCGCCCGGCATCATCTTGCCGTCTTTGTACCACTGATAGCCGTCGTCGGGATCGCCAGGCTCCACGTTTTGTGCGTCCACGGTGAAGACAATGCCGACGGCGTTTAGCGGGACGGTCTGGTTTAAAATATCCTGAGTGAATACGGGAGTGGCCGGTAAGGTCGTGAAGGAAGCTATTTCACTGGAGTAGGTATTGGGATCGCTGGGGGGGATTGTTGCCGGAATATCTACTGCTACCACCTTCCAGTAATAGGTTGTATCGGGAAGCAAGCCCGTAACATCCCAATCCGGATCGGAATCCAGGGTGCCGCCGTTAAGCGGAGCGAGTCCCCAGGCGTCCGGATCGGTAACTTTACTCTCATTCGGATCGAGATAAATATTGTAGCCATCCGGATTCAGCAAGGCGATGCCCGGATCCCATTCCAACGTCAAATCCCAAGGCGTAGGAGAATCGCCGGCCAGTGGATAGATCAGGTTGGGCGCCTTCGCCCACGGAGGCGGTTCCGTGGCAAAACGAACTTCGCCCAAACCGACGCGGTCGCCGCCCGTGGTAGGATCAACGCCGAGCCCGTCCGGATCGCCGTAATGGTTGTCAGTGACCGCCATCCGAACGTAACGGTAACTCTCGAGGCCGAGTGCGAAACCCTGGGCAATATTCTGCTCAACAACAGGATCGTTCAAGGTAGGTTTGAGATTTAGCGTAGTTACTGCTCCAGAAAACACAGTAGCGCCCTGGGCCTCGGTATTGAACTGCAATTCAATAATCCGGGCGTGGTTGCCC
>CAZNQT010000562.1:0-3347 GCA_964574885.1 uncultured Pirellulales bacterium | reverse complement strand
TGGCAACCGTCCCTTCATAATCCCAGCAATAGAATTTAAAACCGGTGCTTTGATCGGTTCGCAGACGGCCAATCCAGTAGTTTCTATGCGGCCAGTCTCCGTTCCCTCCCCACATGTTGATAATCAAATAATCAATATAATTGGCCACATCAATTAGATTCGGATACGCGGGATTGGGACTTCCGTCGGGATTGTTCCCCTGAATCTCCTGATAGGACGCGTTCGAAGTCAACCCCGCACTGCATTTGGTACGCAGGGAATTCCACGCTGTAAGATCGCCATTACTGACATCGCCGCTGTTGATCGCATCCCAATCTTCTTTATCGCCGCCATAATACGTCGAGCTGAACGAATGATCAGGACGTTCTACTGCATTGTACAAACCCCAATACAGTCCGTTAAGATACAGATGCACGAAAGTACCATGCGAGCCCGCCTGACCCGTGCTGCGCTGCAAACTTCTACCGAACTCATCGCGCGTGTACTGTTCCGTCAGATACGCCGAAACCCAGGAATATCCGTCGTTGGCGCCGGCTCGTAAGGTAATCGTATCGAAACTATCCGAGGCGTTTTCATCATAATCAAACAACGGAAACCGAAGTTTGCCCGTACCGTACTCTTTTTTAAATACTAGCCGAAATGATTTTTTCAAAGTCAGATCAAATCGTCGAAACGCTCCCCCTTGAATTCGCAGGCCGCAATTAATCTGAAGATCCTTCGTTCCTTCCGGATTAAATAGCTCGATGGAAACGGGCCGTTCCCAGGTAACACCTTCCAGGGTAGGATTTACATAAATACCCGTACTGGCATCAAAGAGGTTGTCCCTATCGGTTACGATGGAAATCGTCGGCAGGGACAAAAGCGACGACCGCAACATGGGGCCGTATGTCCCATCGGTAACAATATCCGGATCCATTTCATAATCGGCCTGATATCCTTGCCAAGACGCCGGGAAACCCGCCGGCGTATTATCCTGTGCCACCACATTATCTAAGAAAATATACGTTTGCGTTCCCGTCGGGGGAGATTTCCAGCCCGCTTTAAATGCCCCGACGCGCAGACAGGTAGTCTGGTTGATCGATATGGATTGCCCCGAGGTATATGGAGTACCGTTGGATAATGTCGGAGTACTAAAATCGGTCGTATAATAAAGAGTTACGTCGGGTGTTGCACACGAAAGCGATACGAATATTTCCTGATCGTAGAAACCATGCTCATGACTGAATTGAATCGGTTCGATCAAACCCAGGTAAGAATCATTATTGGATTCTTCCGGAGTCGGGGATAAGGTAACCCAGTTGTCACTGCTGTCAGGATCCCGGCCCCAGGAGACATCCACGGTTTGTTCGCCAAACTCTATACGGTCAATCAAAGTGATTCCATCCCTGTCAAATAAACCGATTTCCTCCCCATTGGTAGCGGCGAGTTCAAAGTTAGCATGCAATCCGGGTTGATCCAGGATATCCTGATCCGCCCAGACCAATACATATCCGTTTGCGGTAATGATCGTTTCGTCGGATTTATCCAGGGGGAACTGCCATTTCGTCGGATTATCCAGATCGTCGGTGAGATACATCCCCGCCAAGTCCAAAGGCATATCCAGCAAGTTATAGATTTCGATCCAATCATCATATTCACTTTGCGGATCCGTGATCGTGGCGCCGTTTCGCGCCATCAATTCGTTGATCACGACGGGATAGTTCACCGTCAGCCAGTTTCCCGCCAGTACGCTATAATCTACTAGATTCACGGTTTGATCGCCGTTCAAGTCGGCCACCGTGTCCGGATGAAATAGCCAACGATACACCAGAGTCTGTAAGTCCGGCAAATCCACTCGATAGTTTTGATCGATATCACCCACCGGATAAATGGCTTCGTTCAGAATGATCGTCACCGTGTCGCTGGCATCTTTCTCTCCGTCAGTGGCGTAAAGCTGGAATTTATAGGTACCCAGTTCGGGCAGCGTAATATAAGGCGTTTCTACGAATTCATTGGGTTCGAATTCTATCGGCGCCGGTCCTTCCATTTGCGACCATTGCCATTCCAGATATCCATTGGGATCGCCGTTGCCGTCGTCAGTGACGTCCCCCTCAAGCTGGTAATGATTTTCCGGCAGAAACAGAACCCGGTTGGCGCCGGCATCCACTCGCGGAGGGTAATTATCCAGGGGAACCTCGATCAGTTCCACTTCGGCGATCTGCATACAAATGGACGCCGAAGGTCTGTTACGCACGGCGGTGAATAACAACTGATAATGGTCATAGACCGTAGTGTTTTCAAACTGGATTGGAGTGGTGTTCTTAGTACGACGTGGCCAGGCCGTCTCCTGATCGAAATCCACGATGGGACCGCTGGCAATCAGAGTCCACGGTCCGTTAATGCTTCCATTGGAGCCATAGAGCTCAAAGGAGATTGGATCACGTTCGGGCGCATCATTCGCCGTTGTCAGAGTAATTTCCCCTACGACCGTGCCCGGCGCCGAAGGTGTGACCTGGAATCCGGTTGGTTGCGTCTCCCCTTTGAAGTGTAAATATTTGGTGTATATGTCATCGTCGATAGCCATCCACGGTACTTCGTTCGAGGGCCAATCTCCGTCATTCGGTACGGCCTGAAGGGGATCGCCGGGGGATGTAATATCGACTTTTTCCGATACGTCGGCCTGTGTTAAAACGGTTAATGCAGAAAAAACCGAGGTTGTAATCCTTTCCCCGTTAAGCTCGAGTCCTCCCCCACGTATCGTAAACGTTGCCACGACACAAACGGGTATAATTAAAAAGAGAAATATTTGACTAGGCCTAATTAGGCGCAAACTTTTCTCCTTGCGTTGTTAAGCCTCAAGCCTTGAAAACTCCTTTACCCTGCAAACGTATATCCAAGTTTCTTTTTACGATACAGGATTGGCGACGTTAGGAAATTTCCTTTTCTCCACCATCATTCTGTGTTTGCTTTTCCCGGCGTGGGAGCGTCGGCCTGCCAATTGATAACGTCGTTGCCATACGCGGTTGCATCCAGACGCTCGAGTACATAATCATCCGAATCATCCGGCGCCGTCGGCCAGGGGGTTTCATCATCGTAATTCACGCGATCCACGCGAATATAATAGCTGGGATCGTTCGGTAGCGGTTTTTGCAATTCCAGTTTCTCGCCGCCGTTGCTTAAGCTGCCGCCGTCCCATTCCAGTGTCGTCTGCAGATCCGGACCCGAAGGCGCGCCGTACACTGAGGTAAACGCCGTCAGATCCTTCACCAGTAGCAAGTACTTACCCGCACCCAAGGTCAGCGACACGTCCGAGGGGAACGTATAATCCAAACCGGGATCGTCCGGATTATCCACAAACCGCCACGAGG
>CAZNQT010000561.1:0-3361 GCA_964574885.1 uncultured Pirellulales bacterium | reverse complement strand
CTCCGGTTGCTTGCCAGCAGAGCCGTATCCTCCTCGGTGATTATATCAGTATAATGAGCATGCCGGTGGCGGTAAAGCGGTAAATGCTGGGGGTTTGGGGGTGAAACCCCCAACGGATATACTGTCCAAAACAAATTCATATTCGAGGTATGTTTTTTACCGAAAAGAGTCTTACTTATATTGAATCACTACCAGAGTTCGTCCCGAGATCGTATTTAGTTCCAGGGTATTTTGCTTGCGATTCAGGTTTACTTTTCCAGTAGGCGGTACGACTAACACCTTTTTCGCCTGCGTAAGGTTCTTGATCGTTAAGGTAGCCTGGATGGCTTCGTCATTGAAATTCTCTACTACCAGCAAGTCATCCCCGAATAGATACAACGCCGTCTTGTTGGGAGCGTCGAACGTCATCCCCCATGGAGTCAGTAACTTTTCCCGGATGGGCTTAAGATCCTGGCGCGTCAGTTTGAGCAGGTTCTTGGGATTGCCGTTGACTTTGAGCGTAATCAAATTCTCCCGTTTCAGGTCGATATTCTGTAATCGTTTTGCCAGACCGCCGGTGATTAACACGGGTTTGTCCGCCGCGAGCATCTGCTTTAGTTTGTTGGGAAATTGAGTATCCTTTAATACCTGTACGGCAAAAACACCTGCTTTCGCCTGGGGATCTATTGTCGCCGTAGGAATCAAAGGCAGTCCCAACATGCCGATAAAATCGTAAACGTATGGTTCATTATAAGCATCGCTGTTCGGCGGCTTCGGCGCCGGAATCCCCCGAACAGGCTGGTTCCGAATCAACCGGGCTAATTCAAATAAGAGGGGAATTTCCTTCCGTAAGGCTTTCACGTTGGCCGGCCCCGTCTGGCGCTGCAACGAACCGTAACAGAACAACAGCATTTCCCGGGCGCCTGCCAATACTGTCTGCCGCGCCTGCTCCACGTAGGTGTTTTCCGTTGTCCCGTACGGATCGAACCAGCCGCCGCCGGTTTTCGCCCCGCCGATCTCGCCCAGCCACCGCATGATATAATACGCCTCGTACTGTACTTTGCCGCCCCAACGCTTATCCTCGAAATTCCGCGTCTCCGTGCCGACCCAGATCTTGTCGTAATCGGCGCTCTCTCGAATCACTTCGTAGCCCCGCTCATGAAATTTGTCGTACCACTGCGGATATTTGATAATGATCTTTACCCGGGGATTAACCTTGCGCGCCGGCTGGAGAATCCGCTCCCGACTCACTCGGACCATCAGGTCGCACCGGTAGTCCGACCAGGACTGATCGCCGCGCGCTTTTTTACATTCTTCGCACTGACAATCCGTAAACAGAAAATCATCGATCATAATTTCGTCAAAGATTGCAGCGGTATATTCGAATATCTCCTGCAACCGCTTCTGCGATTCCTGGTTCGTATAACAGGAAATCAGTTGCCAGCCGGTCGATTTCTTACCGACCCGCGTCGTTGTGACGCACCCGGATACCTCGAAACCCTGAGCCAGAAATTGTTTCTTGGCATTTTCGAGCGTCTCTCGTTTGGCCGTATAGTTATCCCGAAAACTCTCAATAAACACGTGCGTCACGCCGGTCTGTTTACACCAGTCAATCGCGTCTTTAATTCCCTGCTCCGACCCCAGATAATCCCGTACGTTCTGCGCCGTAAACAGGGTGGAGATTTTCAAAACCTCCCTGTTTTTCTGGGCCAGATCCCATAAGGGATAGTCGTTACCTTTCGCCAGAGAGAGTACGCAAAGCACACATCCAATCCATAGCCATCCGAATCGCTTCATAATGTCACCTGCTGAATAATGAAGATAAGGTTTTTACTGCTTCTCCTGAAACCCAGGAACACCTGAGCTGAAACTATTTTCACGTTCAGGTGGTAGCTTAACAAAAACGTTACCCTTGTCAAGGCCGCCTTGTGTATTCACGAAACCTTTGTCGAAGAAATTAGATATGATGATTCACTAGAAGCCTGCCAATATTTTTAGAAACGGGAAATCAGATCCCGCAATTCCGCCAGATCGAATTCCTGCGGTTTCACCAATAGTAAAATCCGATTGGCAAGCTGTTCTCTTTCCAGGGAAGTAAGCTCCGATATCAGATTCGGCATCGCCAGCAAGACCGCGAGCCGGGATAGATCCTGTTGGAAAGAAATTTCTTCCCGACCAGGCGAGGAATGCCGCTGTATAAGTTCCTGCTGGAATGATTTTCTGTGATGCATCAGGAACTGTCGCATCTTCTCCGCCAGGAATTGTATCTCCGTGGGATCCATACGGTTCGCGGTAATCCATCCGCACGAATTCCCCGGCATTTGTACGGCGGAATAATCATCATAAAACGCCCAACCTTGTAAAATTTCATCCTGACACAAATATCTGGGTCTGATTTTTAATTCATCCAGCACCGCAGCAGATGTCTGCCATTGCGTCATATCCATCGGATTCCGTATCGGCTTCTGACCGGCAAGAAGTTGCAGCCAGGAATTCTCCGGCGCCATTGCGCCGGCCAATGCTTCCGCGACGCCCGCTCCGTTGTCGGCGCCCACAATCCGCCCGGTGGCGGCGGCGTCTAATACCGAACCGATCAGGTCCGGAAATTCCGACATCTGCCGCACGATAAACCGTTTATCTCCTAGCGGCGGTTTGCTGATCCAATCATCATCCGGCGCAGCGAATTGCGGCTTCAACGTGCCGACGCCTCCTAATTCCAGCGTACCGATAAAGGTCATTTCTCCGCCGGCTACAAAATCCAGGCCCGCATCCTGTACGACTCCGCCGCCGGCACTGGCGGCCAAACGAACATCTCCCGCCTCGCGCTGTAATAAAATGATTGTGCCCAACTCACCCGCATCCACCATCAGATTTCCCTGGGCGGTTAAATCGCCTATCGTGACGGTTCCATTATCCGTTCGCAGGGTAAGATTACCCAGTACGGTAAATTTTTCATTCTGCCCTGTCGTAATGGAACGCCCCTGAATGGTTACGTCGCCGCCGTCCGGATCGCCGGTAATCGTGGCGATACTCGGAACCGAAGCACGACCGTTCAATCCCAGATTGATATTTCCCCCTTCGGCGGTGGTTTCATCCGTTCCCTGACCGCCCAGTGCCGTCAAATCACCGTGCAATTCGATCAATCCATCCGGCAGATAATCTCCCTCGCTGCGTCCGCCCAGATGCAGATTCTCGTTTGCCTGCAGAGTAATATCGCCGGCGGCGCCTCCCGAACCGACAACCGCATCACTGCCCGAATTCAGGATCGAACCTACCGAAACCGAACCGTTCCGCGAAACCAGTTCCACGTCTCCGCCATCCCGGCCCGCACCCGTCGTCGCTGCGCCCCCCGAACTGTTGATCGCACCGCCGATAGTAATGT
>CAZNQT010000560.1:0-3367 GCA_964574885.1 uncultured Pirellulales bacterium | reverse complement strand
CGGCAGGGGTGATCGGCATTATCGTAGGCTTTGCGGCGCAACGTTCCATCGCGACCTTAATCGCCGGGATGCAGATCGCCATCACGCAGCCGATCCGGCTGGACGACGTGGTCATCGTAGAAAACGAATGGGGCCGCATCGAAGAGATAACGCTCACGTACGTCGTAGTGCGGATCTGGGATTTGCGTCGGCTGATACTGCCAATCACCTACTTTATCGAAAAACCGTTCCAGAACTGGACGCGGATCTCGGCGGATATATTAGGGACGGCCTATTTCTACGTGGATTACACCTTTCCGGTAGAAGCGCTGCGTAATGAATTGCAGCGGATACTGAAAGATACGGAAGATTGGGACGGCAAGGTCGCCGGGCTCCAAGTTACGGGGACCAACGAACGTACGATGGAACTACGAGCCCTGATGAGTGCATCAGACGCGTCCAAGGCGTGGAACCTACGTTGCGGAGTCCGAGAGAAACTGGTACATTTTCTTCAAGAGAATTATCCCCAGTGTTTACCGAAATATCGTGCTGAACTTCCCACGGTCAGCGAGCCATCTCCTCCTACCTCTTAAGGCGATACTCATCGGAAGAGGGCACGGGAGGCGTCGAAGAGGAACCAGGCGGCAAAGGCAAAGACAGCAATGGTACAAATTAGCAGGATTGCTTTCTGTTTGCGTGGGCCGAACAACTCGGAACCTTTGTAACTGGTAAAGGAAAGGATTTCGAGCCAAACCAGGTCGCAGAGCCAATGAATAATCGCAAATAGGGCAAAAGCAAAGACTCCCAGTTCGCGTGCCTGGGTGGCCAAGGCCAAACCAATGGTCGCCCACCAGAGCAGGAAGTAGGGATTTCCGGCGCTGAGAATCACACCGATCCAGAGAGGAGATTTAGCTTTGGTTTTAGAAGGTTCATCGATATGCGAATGTTTGCGGAGGTCACGGAACATACCAAGAGCCATCCAAAGTAGAAAGGCGCCACCGGCCAGGCCGATGGCGATTTTGACGTTTTCCGATTTGAAGAGTTTACCCATCCCGGTCATGATCAGAAACATAAGGGGAAATTCGACGAAACCATGACCTACGGCAATGAGGGCGCCGGCATGGCGGGAGCGAGTGCCGGCGGAGATGGTAGCAGCAGTAACGGCACCAGGCGCCATCACGCCGGAAAGGGAAATACCAATCGCTTTAATTAAGAATAATAATAAAGTCATGCTATCACGGCTCCTGCTGTCCGACAATGATTCCACCCACAAGCTCGCTTTGCTCGCTTGAAGGCGCCACCCAGGGAGATACCGATTGCTTTGAATACGAATAGTATTAAAGTCATAAGTTAGGGTTTAGGGTCTAGGGTTTTTTATTCAGAGTATAATGTTTTAGATAGAAATGGCACGGTGGAAAGGCATCCGAGCGGGTACAGGTATGGATCAAGAGCCGGATACATTGACAAAGGGCCGGTAATACGTTATACTGTACTACGTAAAATCCGTGGCGGCAGTACCACGACAGAATAGAATCCGGCGGGAGAGAAACAGAGAGTCTCTCCGCCGGTTTTTTTATGGAAAGGAGCCTGTGTAAGATACTGTAAATAAGATAGTTAGGCGATCCTTGCCTCAGGAGGTCGGGAGGAAAGAGGGATAAATTGGACCCTGCCGATAGATTGACGGAGCGTGTGTCTAGGCGAAGTCTGGCGAAGAATGGCACAAAATCAATCATCGACAGGGTTTTTTTGTCGGAATACGTAGAAATAATCCAAAGATCAGCAAGACTACGCAGATAAGTTTTGATCTTGACCGAGGGGGAAAGAGCAGATAGGATATGTTGTTTTAGATCAGGCATGGAGAAATTGCTAAGATATTGTTAGTAATAGAGTTAGGATCAAACGAGGCGTATAAAAAGAAAGCATAGAAGTCGGCCTGGGGGGCATGAGAGAGGTTTGCCCACATGACAAAAAAGGAAAACGTGGGATTCTGGTCAGACTTCAAGAAATTTTTCCTGCGTGGGTTGGCAACCCTATTACCGACAGTTCTCACGATCGTACTGTTATTTAAGTGCTTTGGATTTATCCAGGATAATATCAGTATTCACATAACACGTGGAATGATATACGTGGTCGTGTATGCGACGGATAAATATCCGAAGATATCGGACAAAGACACAACCGCCTACCAGAAGAGTCCGGAGTACGAAGAAGCCAAGAAGAAAAAAGGGCATGAAGAATTAAGCGAGGCGGAGCTACAAAAAGAGATCCGCCGCTGGAAACTGGAGAAACAATGGACCAAGGCGCCGCAATCGCTGGTGGGCTTTCTGATCGCGATGATTCTCGTGTATATGCTGGGTCGGATCCTGGCGAGTTTTTTCGGTCGGAAGATATGGAGTTATTTTGAAGGTACAGTCCAGCGGATCCCGGGATTTAAGCAGGTATATCCCTATATCAAACAAGTAACGGAATTTTTATTCGCGGAACGCAAGATCTCGTTGAAGTCGCGCGTGGTGGCGGTCCCTTATCCCCGGCAAGGGATCTGGTCAATCGGGTTGTTGACGGGCACGGGATTCCGTCAGGTGAGAGAGGATACGAAGGAAGAACTGGTAACGGTCTTTATCCCGAGTTCGCCCACGCCGGTAACGGGATATGTGATCTACGTAAAACGATCGGAGGTGATCGAACTGCCGATTACCCTGGAAGAAGCGATACGCTTTACGGTAAGCGGAGGGGTAATCGTACCGGGCCATCAAATGGTAGAAGGGGAGAATTTACAACTCATCCCCGGTCCGTCGATGGAGGCCCCGGGAGAAAAAGAAGAGGAAACGGAAGATATGACGGCAGCGGCCAGCACGCCGGAAAAAACAGGAACGTAGGCGTGGTCAACAGAAAGGAGTCGGCATAGTGCATATAAAAATTACCGGACGACACATGGAAGTGACCGAAGCGATGCGCAGCTATGTAGAAAAGAAAATTTCGAGACTGCAGCGCTTTTACAATCGCATCTCGGAAATGGAAGTGATTGTAGAGGAGGAAGGCTTGCACCCTAAAATCGAGATTATCGTAAAGGCGGATAATCACCAGCGTTTCGTGGTGCAGCACACGGAGGAAGACGGGTATGCTTGTTTTGACGCGGCTATCGATAAAATCGAGCGTAAGTTAACCAAGCATAAAGAGAAGTCCCGTACTCGTAAGGGTCGCATCGGCGCGGCGGAGGCGGCCGTCGAAATACTGGAAAACCAACCGTCGCAGGAAAACGGGGACATCTATCAGGAGTAGCAGGTATGAATTTAACGGATTTCATGGTGCCGGACGCCATCGTGCCCGAGGTACAAAGCGAGAGTCGGGATGAGGCGATCCGAGAGTTAGTGGAGTTACTGTCCGGAAC
>CAZNQT010000559.1:0-3375 GCA_964574885.1 uncultured Pirellulales bacterium | reverse complement strand
ATCAACTACTATCCCGATCATATTCCCGGTGATTGGCGTTGTGTCTTCCTGATCCCCGCCCTTCTCTTCGCTATCGTTGGTATAGCATTTTTTCTACGGATCCGTAACACACCCGAAGATGTCGGCCTGCCGCCTGTGGCCCCGGAGGATCATTCCGAGGACGGCTTTACGGGAACATCCCATCGCACCATCATTCAGAACGTAGCCAAAACACTTAAAAATCCGTATCTGTGGATCGTGGCGTTTACCTTCTTCCTGCTGGATCTGAACCGCTATGGTTTTGTGAATTGGCTGCCGGCGTTTCTCGATAAGACGGAACTGTCCCTTAAAACCGGTGGTTTTGACTTCAAGATCATCATGAAACGATGTATTCACCCACTGGCCGGCGGCTTAGGTGCCGTTGTCGCCGGCTGGGCAACGGACAGGTTCTTTAAGGGCAGGCGGGCGCCGGTTATTTTCATCTTACTGTTACTGCTGGGAATCTTCTCCATCTTGTTTTCCTACCTCGATCATAGGAACGCTGGGTTGGTCATTATAGTAATAGCCGCTATCGGATTTTGCACCTATGGACCACATATTTTAATGGTGGGCCACGCCGCCCAGGATTTCGGCAAAAAAAGCGGGGCGGCGGGCGCCGCCGGCTTTATCGATAGTTGGGGCTATATCGGCGCTTCGCTGGCAGGCGTCGGCGCGGGGGCTATAATTAAACACTATGGGTATAAAATTAATTTTATTATCTTTGGAATCGCCGCTCTTCTGGGTGCCCTTCTGATCTGTGTTATCTGGAAGGCAGGGCCGAAGACACATACGGTCGATTGAAACACATAGATCTTATTGAACATGAAAAGTGAAAAGGTCTGATTGATGGATTCCCGAGAACGCGTTTTTCTGGCCCTGGCACACGAAATGCCGGATCGAGTGCCGATTGATTACTGGGCGACGGCAGAAATTAACGATACATTACGTACACACTATGGCTTTTCCGATCAGGAGCAATTGCTGCAACACTTCGATGTCGATTTTCGTTACATCGAAGGGCCGCAATACATCGGTCCGGAATGTACGATCCGTGCCGATGGGTCCAAAGAAGACCATTTCGGCGTACCGCGTCGGCCGGTCTCCTATGGGCAAGGCAGCAAAGGAGGAACCTACAGCGAAGTCACAGAGTATCCGCTGGAAAAAATGACCTCGCCGGAGGAGATCATAAATTACTCGAAATGGCCTCAGGTCCAGTGGTTCGATTACGAGCGCGTACGCGAACAGGCACGTTTAGCAAGAAAAACAGGAAAAGTAGTTGTTTTTATGGGGGATCGACTCAATCGCTGTGCATTGTTCAAGCCGGCGATGTATGTGCGGGGCATCGAACAGATACTCGTTGATTTGTACCTGAATCCGGAAATCGCTAAAACGATTTTTACCCAAATTGCAATATTTTATACTGAGTATTTGCGGCGCACCCTCCAGGCGGCCGAAGGCAATATCGATATCGTATTTACCGGCGACGATTTCGGCACGCAGGATAATACCTTTATGCCGGTTCCCCTATGGCGCAACCTGATCCGAGACGGATTCAAACAGTTTATCGATATCGGCCACGAATTCGGCTGTAAGGTGGCCCATCATACCTGTGGTAGTATCATTTCCTTAATTCCTGATTTTATCGATTGCGGCCTGGATATCCTCAATCCGCTGCAACCGGACGTAAGGGGGATGGACTACAAGAAGATTAAAGCCAAGTTCGGTAATGATATCTCATTTCACGGCGCCATCTCAATCCAAAAAACCATGCCCTACGGCTCGACGGAAGAGGTGCGCAGGGAGGTGCAGGACCGGATAGAAAAGCTCTCAGCTAACGGTGGTTTGATCCTCTGCACGGCTCACAATATTCAGGCCGACACTTCGCTGGAAAACGTCGAAGCGCTCTTCAATGCTTATCGAGAGTTCGGACTGTATCGCTAAGTGCGAGAATGACAGAATGTTCCTGTGAAGTTTTTTACCACGAATGTCAATGGGCGCTTCAAAACGGTTCTTCCGCATTTTCGGTGAATATCCGTAATTTACGACAATACTGTCTATAGCTCTAGGTCAATTCAGTGCCCAAGGCAAACGTTGACAGTGAGGAATTTCATTCGTGCTACTTGTCTTTCATTATCAACAGGGATACCCCTCAGATATGGTCTGAATGAGACCAGGAGGATAAATCATGGCGACTGAAAAAGTTGGAGTGCATAGGAAGTATCATGGACCTATTCCCAAAGATGAGTCAGACCAACCCTTACCGAGATGTGAATGGCCCCGGAAAAGAGACTTTCGCTGGGCGGTTCGTTGGTTTGGTTCCAACGGGAGAAGGTTTAGCCGTAGCTTTTCAACCAGAAAGGAGGTTCTTAAAGACGCGAAACAAATACAGCTGAGAGTGGATAAAGGTAAACCGGATAAACCCAGGAAAATTACTTTGGGCGATTTTAATCAAGATCATGAAATAGTAATGCGAGGTCAGGTAGCAGACAAAACATTAAAAGACCAAATGCGTGCGTTAAGGTTGTTCGCCGATCATATTGGCAACGAGGTACCGATGGTTCGCATTAATCCACTGCATGCCGAATCCTTTGTTTCTCATCGTCTAGCCGAGGGATTGGCTGTAGGAACGGTTAATAAAGACATTCGCACATTGAAAGGCATTTTAACCTGGCAATTGAACTTCGGGGTTATTTAATGGAAGGTGCTAATCCTTTCATGAAGATCAAACAACGCAGACTTATGACAAAATTTCCTGAATATGTACCCAAAGATGATTTTCAACAACTACTATCGTCTGCTAGTACTGCATGGTGGAAGGCTTTCTTAGCCTTGGCGTACACGAGCGGTGCCAGAGAGGATGAAATGTTGAACCTTGTCTGGGTGGATGTTGACTTTCAAAAGAATCTCCGGCATATCACTCGGAAAGACAGATGCGGTTTGATTCAACCGTGGCAACCTAAAGATCACGAACTGCGTACAATCCCGTTACCGGAACAGACTATAAACCTGCTGACCGCCTGGCAATCTGTGGCTCCTGAGAACTGCCCTTATATTTTCATGGACCATGGACGATGTGAGTATTACTGCCAGCGAATGGCTCAAGGAAAATGGAAAGAGGGCCAGAGCTTGGTGAATAATGTCCTCCGTAGATTTAAAACTCTCTGCCGTCAAGCAAAGGTCAGGCCTTTTACCGTGCAAGACTTGAGACGATCCTGCATTACAAATTGGGCAAGACAACTGCCGGTTCACGTAGTGCAAAAACTGACAGGGCATAGTGACATCCGAACCACACAGAAATATTATCTGAGCATACAAGATGAAGACATCCAGAAAGCCCAGCTTGTGCAGGCAGAAATA
>CAZNQT010000558.1:0-3393 GCA_964574885.1 uncultured Pirellulales bacterium | reverse complement strand
GAAGAGGACGCTGCGGAGCCGTCGTAGCCGTGTATTTTTTACCGTTTACCGTAAAAATAATTTTCTGATCCATGCTCGACCTCCCAGAATCCGGGATTACCAATATTCAATTATTTTATAATAGCTTGTTCATTTTAACCAATCCTGTTTACAAAATCAATGAGAGTAAAAATCGTATCCAGGTTATAGCTGGACTCCAGATGATAGACGAATTCCAGGTTGCCGCCGTTATTTTCCTCAAGAATTTTCTGGGCCCAGGCCAGGATGGCATCCGGTGTATTTGCGGACATATCCGCCGGCAACGGCGAGACGCTGACTTGCATCTCAGCGCCATAAATTTCACGGACTTTTTGCATGGAAGTATCACCGCCGAGGTCGAGTGAAATTAGATTGTCAATTTTGGCGAACGTCGATAGATGATTCGTGCTGGGGCCGCAGGAATGGAAACGAACCGGACCGAGTTCTCGACCGATTTTCGAAGTAACGGGGATTACAAACTGTTTCACAATATCGGGGCCGACCATGCAGGAGGAACATTCCCCTACATGTACGCCGGTTATGGGAAAATCGGCTATCGAGGAAAAGTGCAGACAAAGAACGATGTAAGCATCAGCGATCCAGTGCATTATATCCAGGCTACTTTTTGGTTCGGTCATCAGGTCCATAAAAAAATTTTCATTTAAAAATTTCTGCGCGGTGGTCAATACACCATGAATCGTCGCTCGTCCCGACGAATCCCAAAAAAAGGGAGGAATGGGGTGAAACTCCGCCCGGGAATCATTTTGCAACCGTCGTATCTGATCGTTGAACTGTTGTATTAAGGGATGATCGAGCAATGTTTGAGGTAACGGTAATTCCGCTGGCTTTTTTCCCAGAAGACATCCCGGCGTGATATCGGCATCGCGGTTATTCTGGGGGATAAAATCGGCGCCTAAAAGCATTCCGAGAATCATATTGGGCTGGATGCCGCCGATCAGAATTTGATTTTTGTTCCAGTAGTCAAATTGCCCTAAATTCGATTCGGAATAAAATAGTCGCATTTCCGGAAAGTGAGCGGCGGCATATTCTTGACACTGAGAATCGACGGCATAGCGCATCTGTGGATCAAAATAGTACTTGCGATTGAAGTCCACGCCCAAGACTTGGCCCAGGTACGCTTTGGATAAGGTTCCCGATACGGTAATCATTTTCCTGTAACACTCTCTCAGTCGGTCGATGTGAGGCAAATGGATTGGCCGGTCTGGGCCGACTGATCCGCTGCGCAGCAGACGGTATGGGTTTTGACGGCATCGTTCAGATCGGGGAACGGTTGCTTGTCGTCTATGATACAATCGAGAAAGTGAGCCACTTCCCCCTGGAACGGATGATGAGCCACATCGCCGCTGTCGGGAAGAATGCAGGGAATCTTCATAAAGTTGTTTTGCCCGGGGAATAGCTTCGGCGCAAATACCTCATTGTTGCGCACCGATCCCTCGGTTCCATAGACACCGATGTTAAAGCGATAGGGCATCTGGGCGTCAAAGGTGGTGGTGCTGCGCCCGATTTTGCCGTCGGTAAATTTAACGTTCACGGAAATCGTACCGGGATATTCTATGGGATTTTCCGTTTTTACCTGATACGCCGTAACCTGATCGACCTCGCTGCGGGCAAACCAGCGTAAGGCATCAATGGCATGACAACCGCCGGTCAGGATTGCCGTACCGCTTCGTTCGCAACTGGCGTACCATTTTTCTTCGGGCGTCATCCAGATCCGATGCATGTAATCCACTTCCACCATAAAGATATTTCCCAAGGCCCCCTCGTCGATAAGTCGGTCAATCGTTATTAACAAGGGATTCCAGTGCAGGACATAACTGACGAGGGTTTTGACGTTGTTATTTTTGACCGCCGCCAATTGTTTTTGGGCATCCGCCATCGTGATGGCTATCGGTTTTTCAATGATAACGTGCTTGCCGGCTTCGGCCGACGCCGCCACGTATTCCGTATGTCGATTATGGGGCGTGCAGACAACTACGACATCAATATTCTGTTGGTCTAAAATTCGTTCCGAATCCGTTGCCACTTCGCAGGATAAATTATAACGGTCTTTGTATCTCTGGGCATGGGCAGAATTTCGACTGACCAGAGCTCGTACTTCCGAGCGTTCGTCGTTTTGAAAGGCTTTAACATATTCCTGCGCCACGCCGCCACAACCGATAATCGCTACGCCAAGTTTATCCATATCATCAATCCTTTCCCATCTAGGTCATTTACTCATATGAGTATAGCATATCGATTCATTTTTTCTACGAATAAAAATCTGTATATCTCTCCATGGAATCCATAACGGCCTCTACTTTTTCGAGCGGAACGTCGGGATAAAGCCCATAGATCATCATCAGCCCCCCTTCTCGGCTGCCCAGTTGTTTGACTTCCCGACGTATGAGTTGACCTATCTGCTCTTCATAATTTTATTATATAATTGAGTCGCTTTTTCTTTGTCCAACTTTTCCAGAAGAAGATACTCTGAAAATGCAGCCATTTCCTTACCAACCTCCAGATAGGAAAGCCCTAGTTCATAACGAGCTTCGACGTAATCGAGTTTTAGCTTCACCGCTTGCTCGAGGGCTTCAATGGCCTTGTCAGGTTGTTTTAATTTTTTATACACCAGCCCCAGCTTAAAGTAACCTTGGGCATCGTCCGGCTTATATTTGAGTCCCCCTAGGAAGGCAACCAGCGCCTTGCGGTAGCGGCCTTGTTCATTATAGGCCAGACCAAGGTTATAGTACGCCTCCGCGTCATCCGGTTTGAGTTTAAGCGCTTGCTGAAATGATAGGATGGCTAGGAAATACTGTCGAGAATTTCTGTAGGCCAATCCCAGATTATAATGGGCTTCGGCGTAATCCGGCTTGAGCCTTATTACCTGTTTGAATGTATCAATCGCTTTACTATAGTAACCGAGTTTATTGTAGGAAGTCCCTAAACGATAGTAGGCATCGAAATAACCAGGTTTGATCATAAGCGCCTGTTGCATTGCCGAAATTTCTTCACGAGGATTACCCATTTGTTCATAAACCATACCCAAATTATAATAAGCTTGGGCAGAATCCGGCACGATCTTAATGGCTTGCTTAATAGCCGCAACGGCTTGGTCATAATGCCCCTCTTTCACATACACGAATCCGAGGCCCAAATGAGCATCCGCATAAGCCGGTTTCAACTGTAAGGCCCGGGTATAGGATTGGACTGCTTGAGAATAATTGTTTAGTTTGAAATAACAGTACCCGGAAAGGAACCACGCTTCCGGCAAACGGGAATTTTTTTGCATAATTCGTTGCAAAGATTTCAGGGCTCGAGTATAATAACCTGCTTTCACCAAGACATACTTGTTATGCAGAATCCAGTGTGTAGCGC
>CAZNQT010000557.1:0-3405 GCA_964574885.1 uncultured Pirellulales bacterium | reverse complement strand
GCATAGTAGGTTCCCTCATCACGTTCATCCAGTTGAAAACTTCGCCGGCCGGGTTGCCGCTTAAGTAGAAGCCGTTGCGATTTTTATCCTGAGAATAGGCTTGAGTTAGCGCCAGATAAGAATCGATCCACTTACGTTTGGCAAGATAATCCTCGTTTGGCACCCTTAGCAGGCTGAAGGCTTTTGGATCGGATGCTTGCCGAATAATATTTTTCTTCAATCTATTTTTCAAATTTATTGCGACATTCGGGAGTCGTTTCTGCAAGACATCGCGATCGTTATGGCAGCGGATGCAGTGGCGGTCCAGGATCGGCTGAATTTCTTTGATGAAACTAAAACCACGCGGAGGGCCATAGAACGGTTGCAGGGATTCAGGGCCGGTTTTCATCGCCAGGGTTTGGGTTTTCAAGTTGGGCGGAGCGGAGTTTTTATTCTCATGACAGCCCACACAGGAAAATGTTTCATTCGGCTGCAAGGTGGACCAACTGCGCATGGTTTGGATCATGTGCCCTTTGGCATCGAGGGCTTGGAAATAAACGGGAGTACGAGCAGGCACGGTAAACAAGGCGGAACCGTCTTCATGGACTTGTGCATTCCCCAAGACCACCTTCACATCCCAACTGGTATTGCCGATGCCGATGGGAGTACTGGCCAAGGCCCCTCCACCGGGACCGTGATTACGCACGTCGCCAATGCCGGCGGCGCGAAATTCCAAAGCGACGACACGTAATTTTTTAACCGTTCCTCGCGAAATGCCTTTCAAACCTTCACCCTGATAAACGTCCTGGACGTAATAGGTCCCGGTGGATTTGCGATAATCTACCATGCTTGGTCTGAGATGCGGTCGGGTGCGCGGCGCCAGAGGAACCGGTTGATTGCAGGATATGTGTTTATCCCAGACTAAAAGTTCTCGTTGCCCATCGACGTTCATGAAATATATACCATATGGTCGTTGGTAATTCCGGTTACCGCTGTGATACGGAGTATAGGTAATCAGAAAATGCTCTTCATCGAAAGGATACGGATATTGGAACTGATCGCCATCCTGGCCGTAGGCGTCAACATGTACTGCCTCCGTTTTACGAACCGGGGCGATCAATTGCACGCCGCTGTTTTCCTGTCGGCCCTGGGCGGGATCGATGATTGCGAGTTTGCCGCGTTGATGGGTGTGGTGGCCGGAGAGAACGGCGATGAGCTTTTGCGTTCCCGGAATGCCGCGAGCGTGCAGAATGGTCGTAGGAAACCAGGAATTATTGCCGTAAAATTCCGTCTGAGCGGTGCCGTCATAGTTCATCACAAACAGCGGTTGCGGATAGATCTGGGCCCGGTCGTTATAATCCCACCGGGTGTAAATCACTCTGCCGTCTTCCAGCACGGTGGGGAAATTCGTGTGAACCTGATCGAAACTCAACCGCCGCAGGAAACGACCGTCCTTATCACAGGTATAGAGATTGCTGACCTCCGTCCACCAGCAATCCACAATCTGTACGCAACGTGTGGAATTGAAAATAATATCGTCATTGGGCAGATAAGCTCCCTCGTAATCGGCAAATCCCAGACCGTTAGTGATTTGTCGAATGTTTCGTGTAGCCATGTTCATTTCGTATAAGTGATAATCATCCTGCCGATCGGATTTCTTCCAGGCGAATAGAATTCGTTTACCGTCATAGGAAACTTCCGGGTCACGTATCACACCTCTGGGATCTTTTATTAGTGTATTCACTTTCCCATAGAGGCCGTCCATTTCCAGGATACACAGCATCGAACCGGGTTTGAAATTTCGCTCATGCTGGGCATCGGACTGGGCTTCGGTGTAGGCATAATGGGAACCGCCGAGGTTAAAGTGTTTGGTAAAGACAATTCGCGGCCATTTTGCCAATAATGGCTCCAAACGCATCGCACGTCGTCGCTCACAAACTTGATAATATAAAGCAAACCAGCGAGAATCCTGGTAGGAAATATTTCTCTGCACTAGTTCTTGAAGTCGGGTTTGATATTTTTGGCCCTCAGCGCCCAATTCCTGAATCACCTTCTGGATGATGTTTTGCTCCGGCTGTGTATCTTTCCTACCGGCGAACCATTGCGTGAGATCGCCCTGACAATCCTGCAACAGCCAGTCCCAGGGAATGGGATTGTCAGCTTCTACTTGTTCCATGAGTGTAACAATATCTTTGGATGGCTGTCGTTTCGCAGAGTCGAGTTCAGCGAATGCCCCGCGAAGGGTACGCATTTGATCCCGCCAGGAATTATTATTTCGAGTCTCTCCCCGGGCAGAAACGAAGGGAGTGAGAAAACCGGCGAAAAGAATAATACTTAAGACAGGAGTACAATATTTCATCATTTCTTACGCTGTAAATTTCCCCCGGGTGTTTTCGGATCATAATTTCGGCAGTCGGTCGGTATGGTTATACCAACGGCTTGGCGCCATTGTAGTAAATCCTGTTTTAATGCGGTAGTTTTTTTTGGCACTGTATCGGACAGATTCTTTGTTTCACCGGGATCTTGCGCCAGGTTATAGAGCTCGAACTCGCCGGTATCATAGAATTCGATCAATTTCCAGTTGCCCTTTCGGATCGCCCCGGCGGAGCGACCGCCCAGAAAATGAGGTTTGACCAACGGATAATGCCAGTAAAACGTATCCCGCGGTAAACGAATATTCGGATTTTTCAGCAACGGCTCAATCGAGACGCCATCCAGTTTGGGATCCCCTTCCAAATCAATTTGAGCAAATTCGCAAAGGGTCGGATAATAGTCAATGTTACACACCGGCGTATTACACACCGTATTGGCGGGAACCATCTTGGGATAACGAACAATCAATGGTTCGCGGACGCCGCCTTCATATAAGGTGGATTTGCCGGCGCGTAAAGGGGCATTGGTAGTGACACGATCCTCGCCGCCGTTATCGCTGGTAAAAATCAAAACGGTATCCTTTGTTAAATCCAACTCATCGAGTTTCCGAGCGATCATTCCCACTCCTTCGTCGATACTTTTCAATTGAGCGGCCAAGTGGGGATTGTTCTTTTTGGCGCGGTTGCCTTTACCGGCGCCCGCCTTGGTTTCAAAATGGGCAACCAGTTCGGGTTTACCGACCAGACGAGTGTGGACGGCGTAATGGCTGAGAAATAAAAAGAATGGTTTATCCTGGTGGCGTTCGATAAATTCGACGGCTTCGAGGTTACACCGGTCCACCAAATATTCCTTACCCGGCAGCCTTTTTTTTATATCCGTATTAAAATGATAGGGATGGAAATAGCTGCCGCCCCCGATGCCGTCGTTTTCCGAAATTAACGTTTCATCAAAGCCATGGACTTTAGGGGGAAATTCTTGCGTACCGCGTTTGGCGTAACCCGTCAGATGCCACTTGCCGACAATACCGGTGATATAACCGGCATGCTTGAGCTG
>CAZNQT010000556.1:0-3415 GCA_964574885.1 uncultured Pirellulales bacterium | reverse complement strand
CCCCCCGAGTGATCGCGAGAACGATCCGAAGTTATATAGGAATGGATGATGAATGATTCGTTCGTAGTTTACGTTCTGTGAATCGGTTGCATACTGTGCTCGGAGATAGGTCGCTGTCTTTGATAGACGTTGGCGATACGGCCGATCCAGCGCATCAGGGAACGACCCTCTTCGGAAATCTCCAGCCCGACGATCTGGAATCCCAGCATCACCCGATCCGTTTCAGGCATGGAGGTAGCGTGACGGAACCACACCGGCAGACATAACGGTTCCTGTCCCGGCAACGGCATGAACCACATCTCGAACTGATCGCCCGTTTTAAATTCCGGCACTTCCGACTTCAGCATCGTGATGCCCAGGCCTCCGGCCGACAGGTCTTGCAGTATCCCCCGCCATTTCTTTTCTTTGCGTTCCTTGGCGGGCGTATCAGACTTCCAGAAGGTAACCTGAATCGAATCTCCAGGCGGGGCCGGTGCTCGATGGAAGGCTCGACGCTGGAATTTTTCGATTTGCTGAGGCCAGAGAATTTGCACTCCCGACACCGTCTCACCTGGTTCGCTTTCAAATTCACAGGGTCCGATAAATCGCGTCACAAACAGGCATTTGTTGTAGCCCTTCTTAAACGTGATAGCGATCTCCTGACCTTCCTCCAGGTTCGTGGAGGTGTCTTCAATCTCGGAGATCGGCGGCGATAAAACCAGACGATTGCCCTGAATGCCTACAATGCTCGATTTATAGACCTGCCAGCGGGTCTCATGTTTATTCGTTATTTTCACGGGCAAACGCTTTGACACTGCTTCGGACAGTATATTTTTGCATTCCAGTCCGACTACAAAATTACGTCGGGTCATCTTGTTAACCCTCCCATATATGTTTTTAGGGTTATCTCCTTACCGCTCTCCTTGCTTGAGAACAAGGAATCCACGATTTCTTTATTCCTTTCGGCAGATTCCCGGGCCGACATAAGCGGATAAATGGAGAAACCGTTACATAAGCCCTTGCTGTCAATCGGGAGGTCGGATGTCAAATGGGCAAATAACGAATGACGAAATTCGAATGACGAATCCATGACGAAGCCTGAATGGCGAAATTATCCGGACAAACAACCGTTACCAAATTCCAATCGTGTATCGGTATGCACAGCATATCCTCTGGACCGTAAAATTACTGAGAACTGAGCGCTATTAACAGTTTTATCACGTTATCGACACGGGACCGACCAGTTCGTCAAAATCCGTGATCGTCGATCGGTCCCCACGCCGGATTTCTTCACAAATCATTGACACCTTGGCGGCATTCGAACGAATGTAACGGTAGGCCGCCGCTCGCTTGTGCTTTTGCACCGTTCGATAAGTAGAAGTGCCCCTATTATTGGAATCTTCATGTTCGTCGGCGTCCGGCTCCGATGTGAACGCATCCTGCCACTGTGGTTCGCCAATGCTTTGCTGGAGAAACAGATGTCCGACGATTATCATGATCGCTACATCCACAATTGCCCGACCATGCAGGTCCATGTATTCGGTACCCGGCTGATTCTTAATATACTCCACTGCTTCCACCAACTGCTCTCGGCCTTGTTTCAGCCTCCCGACGAGTTCCGATACCTCATCGGGATAGGAATACTCTTCCTGCTCTAATAAATATTTTTCCGCCGTCCCACTGCATACCCCGCGCACCGCCGCCACGATTTGTAATTGACTCGTACCTTCGTAGATCGAGGTAATCCGGGCGTCGCGGGCGTACCGCTCCACGGGATAATCTTTCATATACCCGCTACCGCCCAGCACCTGGATAGCGTTATACGTCACCCGGTTGCTCATCTCGCTCGCGTAGTACTTACACATCGGCGTAAACATCCCCGCCAGACGTTTGCATCTCTTTTCCTGTTGCTTCAAAGCCCTCATTTGGTTTTTGTCCGTAATCTCGCCGAACTCCAGTTTCCGCGTCGCCCCGTATTCGTGATCCACCCACCAGCAGGTCTCATACGTCAGTGTTCGCGCTGCTTCCAGATCCAGTTTCATATCCACGAGTAATTCGCGCACCGCCGGAAACGTATCGATCGTAGTGCCGAATTGTTTTCGGCTGGCCGCATAATCCCGTGCCGCGCGATACGCCGCCTCGGCGATCCCGATCGACTGCGCCGCGATTCCCACCCGCGCGCCGTTCATCAAACTCATCACATACGTCACCAGACCTCGCTGGCGTTCCCCGATCAGTTCACACGGCGTATGGTCAAAAAATATCTCGCACGTCGGCGATCCATGTATTCCGAGTTTGTTCTCCAGTCGGCGGATCTTCACCGTCGGACCCTGTTCGCAGACAAATAAACTCAATCCCAGCCCGCCGCTGCGATCCGGTTCACTCCGCGCCAGCACCAGCAGCACCTCGCCGCACCCGTTCGTGATAAACCGTTTGACGCCGTGGATATGCCACTGTCCGGTTTCGTCTTGATAGACCTGTGCTGCCGTTTTAATCGCTTGCAGGTCGCTGCCGGCGTCCGGCTCCGTTAACACCATGGCGCCGGTGTATTTCCCCTCGGCAAAGCCCGGCAGGTATTTCTGCTTGATTTCCTCGCTCGCGAACGCATTGATCGTTTCCGCGATTCCCTGCAAACCGTAAATATTCATCAGCGACGCGTCCGCCCGCGAAATAATTTCGTTACTGATCGTATAGACCAGATTGGGAAAATTCAGCCCCCCGAAACGATGCGGCAGCGTAAAACCCATTACCTGTGCTTCCGCTAATCGTTTTAAATTTTCCTGCATCCCCTTCGGTCGCGTTACGGTCCCGTCTTCGTGGAGCGTGTTGCCTTCCAGATCGATCCCTTCGGCGTTCGGCTCGATCGTATCGCCACTGACTTGACCGAAGATTTCCAGCACCCGGTCGTAGTTCTCGACGGCTTCGTCCGCATCCGCCGGCGCCCAGTCCCACTCGGCGCCGGCAGCAAAATCACCCTCCATAATCTCCGCCAGCGTCTTCAAATTAAAATGACGAAACAAAAATCGTATATCTTTGTTATCCGTATAAAAGTTTGCCATACCTTTTTCCTGCTGTTCAACTTATTGCTTTCTTCTTCCCTCTCAAAACTCCCAACTATCTACTCATAATTTAACTTTTCACCCGTATTGCCTTAATTAACTTCGTCACCACGTCATTCATATCCCCGACAATCCCATAATGAGCGAATTGAAAGATCGGCGCCTCCGGATCGTTATTGATCGCGATAATTTTCGCTGCCTCCGACATACCCGCGTAATGCTGCACCGCTCCGCTGATCCCGACGGCAATGTACAGCGCCGGCCGTACCGTGGTACCCGTTTGGCCCACTAGGTGATCGTGATCGATATATCCCAGATCCAAAGCTGCACGACTGGCCCCGACCGCCCCGCCCAGACAGTTCGCCAGTTTCCAGATC
>CAZNQT010000555.1:0-3432 GCA_964574885.1 uncultured Pirellulales bacterium | reverse complement strand
GCGCAATCGTACCTCGCGACCGGGCGCCAGGCGGAAGAATTTCTTGGGGGGATCTTCCATAAAATCTTCTCGTTCGATATAAAGCACTTTCGAGAACGGCACCTTGCGAGTCCCGGCGGATTCATCTTCAGGATTATTAATAGCATCCAGTTCTTCCGATTCTCCTTCCGGGTAATTGGCAATGACCACCTTCACAGGCCGCAGTACTGTCATCACCCGCGGCGAGGTCTGATTTAAATCTTCACGCAGGCAGTGTTCCAAAAGCGCCAGATCCACCGTGCTATTAAACTTATTGACGCCGATCCGCTTACAGAAATTACGAATGGCAGCGGGCGAGTATCCCCGTCGTCGCATTCCGCCGATCGTCGGCATTCGCGGATCGTCCCAGCCCGCGACCAAGCCTTCCTGCACCAGCCGCAGCAGTTTCCGCTTGCTCATCACCGTAAAGGTAAGATTCAAGCGGGCAAACTCGATCTGTTGCGAGTGGAAAACGCCCAGTTCATCGAGAAACCAGTCGTAGAGCGGCCGGTGGTTCTCAAATTCCAGCGTACAGATCGAATGCGTGACCTTCTCAATGGAATCCTCCAACCCATGCGCCCAGTCGTACATGGGATAGATACACCATTTGTCTCCCGTGCGGGGATGGGTCGCGTGGAGAATCCGGTACATGACCGGATCGCGCATATTCAGGTTAGGCGAGGCCATGTCAATTTTGGCCTTGAGCGTCTTGGCGCCGTCGGGAAACTCCCCGGCGCGCATCCGCTGGAACAGATCCAGATTCTCCTCGATAGAACGATTACGGTAGGGACTGTCCTTTCCCGGCTCGGTCAAGGTGCCGCGGTATTGTCGAGTTTCCTCCGCCGTTAGATCGCAAACGTATGCTTTACCCGCTTGAATCAATTGCTCGGCATATTGATACATCTGCTCGAAATAATCCGAGGCGTAAAACAGCCGATCCTCCCAGTCAAAGCCCAGCCAGCGGACGTCTTCGATGATGGAATCGATATATTCCTGTTCTTCCTTAACCGGGTTGGTATCGTCGAACCGTAGATTGCACGTCCCGCCAAACTCAGCAGCGATACCGAAATTCAGACAAATGCTCTTGGCGTGCCCGATGTGCAGATACCCGTTCGGCTCCGGCGGAAACCGCGTCGCCACCCGCCTGTCCCATTTGCCCGTCTTACAATCCTCAGCCACGATTTCCCGTACAAAATCCCGTTTCTCAGAACCATTCCTTTTATTATCCATGTCATTCATCTTACTAGAGGTCATTACGCCTTATCTTTCAATCAATCTCTTTATGGTTTCGACAATGAAACTACAACGTTATGGGCGGATAACATTTGTAATATGTCTTTGTAATAGCTGTATAATAAAATCGGTTCTATCCTTTAGCAACGCTAATCTTTGTTTGACTTACGATGAGTTTTTATCTATCCTGTTTGAGTTAATGGATTTACTATTGGAGTTATAACTTATGCTGGTAACACGATTTGCGCCATCGCCGACGGGGTATTTACATGTAGGGGGCGCCCGGACGGCTCTGTTTTGCTGGCTCCTGGCACGCCATCATCAGGGTAAGATGATCCTGCGCATTGAGGACACCGACCAGAAGCGCAACACCCCTACCGCCATGAAACAGGTTATGCAGGACCTCTTGTGGCTGGGCATCGACTGGGACGAAGGCCCGGACCCCGAAAATCCCACCGACGCATCCAAAAGCCGCGGCGATAACGGCCCTTACCTTCAATCGCAGCGGCTGGATATTTACCAACAATATGTCCAAAAACTCATCGAATCAGGCCATGCCTATTACTGCTTCGATACCCCGGAAGAATTACAAACGCTGCGCGACCAGGCCTTGGCTCGGAAAAAGACCTTTCGTTACCCCCGCCCGGGGCACTTC
Organism: uncultured Pirellulales bacterium; assembly: GCA_964574885.1. Classification (GTDB taxonomy): domain Bacteria; phylum Planctomycetota; class Phycisphaerae; order Sedimentisphaerales; family SM23-30; genus JAFGFX01. The sequence continues at coordinate 1,526 of CAZNQT010000555.1, read as the reverse complement.
CCGGACAACAAAGACCTCGAAAAGGCCCGGGCCGAAGGTCGGCCGATAACCGTCCGCTGCGTCGTTCCCCAGGATAAGCCTATCGTGGTCCAGGACGTGGTACGCGGCGAGGTAACTTTCAACGCCGCCGAGATCAGTGATTTCATCATCGTTAAAAGCGACGGCTTCCCCACCTATCATTTCGCCTGCGTGGTCGATGACGAGCTAATGAACGTCACTCACGTTATCCGCGGCCAGGAACACCTCATGAATACCCCCGGCCATATCGCCCTGCAGCAGGCACTGGGATTCCGCACTCCGACCTACGCCCACATGTCCGTAACCGTTAGCGAAGGCGGCGGTAAACTCTCCAAACGAGAACGAGCCAAAACCCTGATAAAAGCTATAAAACGCAATCGGGAAATCGACCTCGATGCTCTCGCTCAGGTCGGTAGTATCAATCGATCCGATCTGGATCAATTCCTGGCCGGCAAGAGTAGTCCCGATCAACCCAACCTAACCGCTATGGCGGAATTCCTTGAGGTACATCTGCCGGAAATCAATGTGATCGACTTTTTCCAGAGCGGCTACCTCCCGGAAGCGATGGTCAATTTTATCGCCCTGCTCGGCTGGTCCCCCGGCGACAACCGCGAGATTATGACCCGCGACGAACTCGTCCAGGCCTTCGACCTGAACCGCCTCATCAAGGCCAACAGCCTCTTCGACCGTCAAAAACTCATCGCTTTTAATACCGAACACCTCCGCATGACGGAGCCGGATAAACTCAAGCAGCATTTCCGCAAATATCTCGAAATCATTGATTCCCCTGTTGCTCAGGCTGACGACGATACACTGGCTACCCTGATCAAAATCAACCAAGGTGCTCGCACCCTGGAACAGATCGAGCAGAAATGCCGTTCCCTGTTCGTCGAAACCGTCGTGTATGATCCTAAATCAGTGAAAAAAGTCTTGCAAAAAGAAGGCGTCCCCGAAATTCTCCGGCAGGTTCACACCGCCTTCACCGCTCTAGAGACCTGGGATGAAGATTCCCTGATGAGAGCCATCGAGGACTTATGCACGAAAACGAACCTCGGTATGGGCAAAGTCGCCCAACCGATCCGCGTCGCCGTCACCGGCTCCAACATCAGCCCCCCCATCCATGACACCCTCATCCTCCTGGGCAAAGAAAAAACCTTAAAACGCATCCAGGACACGATTGATTTTCTAAGAAAAGAATAGAATGCGGATGAAACGGATGAACACAAATGAAAATAGACGGGTAGCACCGCCCGCCGGAGAAATATTGGATTGGGTGAAAAGCATTTACCCAAAATTATTTGTAACTTGATCTAGATTAGAGTATGATCTGCTTTGGCATCCACGCGATTAGGAAAAATTGGTTTTGTGGTAGCATTATCACCTTGGCTGATGGGATTGGTGCAATTTTTACGTCTGCCCGGCTTTGGATGAGGCTCACCCGGCGGATTCCTTGTAGGACTCCTTACATTATTTGCACCGCCCCTGGCTCTGGTGATAACATCTATCGC
>CAZNQT010000554.1:0-3432 GCA_964574885.1 uncultured Pirellulales bacterium | reverse complement strand
GAACGCCCAGACATAAAACGGACTTAATAGGATCGAGGCGATCAGCAAACGAAATGCGGCCACCAGAATCGACGGTTCGCTACTGGATTTGATTAAGATGGCCGACGTCGAGCAGGCAAAGACGCCTATGAACAGTAGGCTATAGATTGTAACTTTTTTTACGGTCAACGGATGAGTCGTTGGGTGCACCAGGGACAGTAGTTCCAATAGGCCGAATCGATCGACCAGCCGCAGCGTCCGCATAGTTCCGGGAAGGGATTCACCCGCCAGGCTTTGCGCACCTTGCGACGGCACCACGGGCAGTATTGCATAAAACGCATGAGCTTGCCCTTGCAGTGGCGACAGCGGCTGTGATAGCGGGGGGATCGTACTCCTGCCTCGGTCTGCGGTTGATATCCCGGCCCATAACACCACGGACAAAACCGCCACGTCGGATGCATCCCCTTATGGCAGCGCCGGCAGACATGACTGAACTGACTGCATGTATCAAAGCGATTCCGACTGCTGCCGCACCACGGGCAAATCGACATCTCTTCGGCAATCGGTTCGCCGCAATCCAGACACGTAAACGTCAGGTTCAGCACCTTGCCGTAACGAGCCAGAAACGTCTGACGACGGGATTTCCGCCAATCGATTTTCTTGGTTTGGGCCGGTTTTTTCGCGAAACCATTAAGTGCTTGTTCGGGCGCCGCCTGTAGAAGTGCATCCAGCATCCGGCCGGCGTGGGCGAAGCGACGCGCGGGATCCACGGATAAGGACTGTTTAATCAACCTCACCATCGCCGGACTAACCCGCTCGCGCAATCGCTGGTACCCTCGCGGAGGCCAGCTAAAAGGCCAGCGAGGAAGGTACCCCGTCAGATACTCATACAATACCAGCCCCACCGCGAAACAATCACTCCGATAATTCGGGCGTCCGTAGGCCTGTTCCGGAGCGACGTAGCCGGGAGTGCCGTATTCGTCGATGGTGGCCATCCGACCCTTGATCTGTTGGCCGATACCGAAATCACCCAACGCCGCTCGACCATCAGGAAACAGGAATATATTATTCGGATTCACATCGCAATGCACCAGTCGATGGGCGTGGGCGTGCGCCAGACCGTCTAGCACCTGGGCGATAATAGACAGCAACCGACGGGGCGCCATGGGTTTAGAGCGGTCATCCAGCGTACCCACCGACAGCTCCGTTGCCAGGACGGCATACCCATTGATGATATCCGCGTTCTTCACCGGCAGGATATGCTGGTGACGTAGCTGCGCTACCAGGCGAACCTCCCGCAAGAGAGATTTATTATCCCGTTCGCCGTTCACTCCGATCAGCGGTATCTTCAGGGCGACCCGGATTCCTTCTATAGAATCGCGCGCCTTCCAGACTTCACAATAGCCTCCCTGTCCCAGACGCTTCTCCAGTCGGTACTTTCCCAGACGCTGCCCCCGACGCAGACGTAAATCCTTAAGCGTAGATGATGGTGTCGGCTGACGTACCGGAATGACGGTCATGCTTTCTGTCCCCTGCCTGGAACTTTACCCTGCCCAGCAAACGTTGGTTTCCACCTTATTGGTTTACTCAGAAATCTGAAAATGTCAAGCCTTCTAAGCTCCATAAAAATTCTTTTTCGATTTTTCCCTTCGTATGGTATAAGAAACTTACTACTCGGGATGAGATCCGGCGTACCTTTCCAGACGCCTGCGAATCGATTGGGAGTATTGACAATGAAATCTAAATTACACTGGTTGATCTTCCTGGGTATGATCGGCGGAGCATTGCTGGGGATTATTTTGAACGCCCTCGTCGGTGAATCCGTCCGGAATCCGCTGATTCAAGTCCTCGATCTGTTCGGACAGACGATGTTCATCGGGGCCTTGAAGATGATCGTCGCCCCCCTGATCTTCTTCTCGATCCTCTCGGCGATCACCAGTCTAGCCGGGTCCGCCGAACTCTGGCGTATCGGTTGGAAAACGCTTCTCTTTTACCTGACCACTACCTCCATCGCCGTTATCATCGGCTTGGCCTTGGTCCTGACGATTCGACCGGGACACACCCAAAACAGTGAGTCCATCCGCAGGAACTGGGAAAGTCATAAAGCCGAACTCCAGGAAAAATACGGCGACCAGGAAAAAACGATTTCCCAGGCCCGGGAAAAAACCACCCTCGATATTATTCAGGATAATCTGAAAAAAATCATTATGAATCCCTTTCAGGCCCTCACCGACTCGCAGAGTCTGGGGATTATCTTCTTTGCCATCCTGTTCGGCATCGCCCTGATTGCCATCGGTCCGCCGGGAAAACACGTCATACCGGTGGTCCACGGCATTAACGCCGCCATTATGAAACTCACCGGCTGGATCATGCTGGGCTCGCCGTTTTTCATCTTCTGCCTGGTCGCCTCGCTGGTGGGCAGCCTGGGGGCCGGCGTCTTCCGAACCCTCTTTTGGTACGTGATCACCGTATTAGGCGGTATTGCGATCCATATCGTGGTGTTATTAAGCATTTGTGCTTTGGTGGGAAAAATATCGCCGTGGAAATTTCTCCGGGGCATCCGAGAAGCCTGGATGGTTGCCTTTGCCACCCGCTCCAGCGCCGCTACCCTCCCCATTACCATTAATAACGTGCAGGATAACCTGGGGGTTTCGCCGAAAGCGGCGGAATTTGTCCTGCCCTTGGGCGCCACGATGAACATGGACGGCACCGCCCTTTATGAAGGCGTAACTATCATTTTTCTTATCCAACTCTTCGGTGGTATGCAGGGAGTTCCCAGCGGCCTCGATCCGGTGATGACCGTGATTATCTTCTTAACGGCCGTCTTGGCTTCCATCGGCGCTGCCGCCGTGCCCAACGCAGGATTAATCACCATGGTGATCGTCGCCAATGCCGTCGGTTTAAGCACCGAATATATCATGATGATTTTCGCCGTCGATGCCTTCCTCGATATGTTTCGCACCTCCACCAACGTGATGGGCGATTCAGTAGGCGCTATCGTCATCAACCGCCTGGAAAAATTATCCGATTCGTCCTGAGAGTCTCTAACCTCCGTTGACCTTTTCTTCCGGTTTCCCCGCCATATCCAGAATCGCCTGCCGCGCCTCCGCCATCACCGGACTGTAGGGATACTCCTGCTTCAAGGTTTCATAGGTCTTCCGTGCCCGCTCCAGGTCCCGCATCCCCGCCAGCGCCTGCACCTTGCGTAAAAGGATCTCCGGCTGGTACTGCTCCGCCAATTCCATTTGCGCCAGGCGTTCGCACAAATAAAACGCCTTCGGATATTCCTGTCGTGCCAGATATACTTTGAGTTTCACCAGATTCAAATTGGGCCAAAACGTCTTCAGCGGATCCTCCGCCAGTATCGTATCGATCTCTTCCAGTGCATAGTTCAACTGGTGCCCATCGTTCTTTTCTTGAGCCAACTGCCTCGCATGACGTAATAGCCCCGTA
>CAZNQT010000553.1:0-3432 GCA_964574885.1 uncultured Pirellulales bacterium | reverse complement strand
CACCCGAAACGTCCGCGCCCCTAAATCGCTCGTCCCCGCAATCCGAAACGTCGCTCGCCCTCGTTTCGATGTCAGATCGACCGTCTCCGCCGCCCGCTCCTGCCAGCCCTCCGTCGTCATTTCCTCCACCACTACCTTTGAACGCGTTATCCCCGCAGCGAAGCCTTCGTCCGCCGCGTATGTCGCCAGGTCCGCCGTCACCTCGAAATCCGTCTGCTCCTCCACCGTCTCCGGCGCCTCCACGTCCGTGATCGCCACGTCGTTCCACCCCGCCGGATCGCTGCCCACCCCCGCGATAAACATCGGCGCCTCCCCCAGCGTTACGCTCTGCAGCGACTCATCGCCCCCGTCCGTCAACAGCACGATACCCAGACAATTCGAAATCTCCGGCTGCTCCGCCAGACTCACCAGGCATTGCCCCAGATCCGTTTCCCGTATCCCGTTCGAGCCGCCTTTTGCCTCTCCCGCCCGCCGCAGTTCACGATCGAATTCCAATACCTCCACGTTCACGTATCGCTTCATCTTTTTCTGCAACTGTTCCTCTAAATCCCGCGCCCTCTCCAGTCGGCTGCCGCTCGACGCATCCTTCACTCCCATCGACGACGACGTATCCACCACCGCCAGCACCTTCGTATTCTCCCGGGGCCGCTCGAACACCGACCACGCCGGATCGAAATACGCAAAGATTAAAAGCAATACGATCAGCACCTTCGGCAACATCAACACGTACGTCTCCCGCGCCGAAAACCGCCGCCGCAGTCGGCGGTACAGCACTATTAGCCATACCGCCAGCACCAGCAGCAACCCCGCCGCCCACAAAGGCTCCAAATGTCCCCGCCAATGCAACATGTCCTATCTACCAATCTCCCGTAGGGTGGGGCCTCGCCCCACGTGTTTTAGTTATTCTTCCTTTTGATTGTTTGCTTCCTGTAACATATCAGGAATATACTCAATTGAAAAACGCCCCGTTGATTTGGTATCACACCATTCCGTTTGAAATTTATCCAGTACAATTAAACTGGGGCTACGAGCTATCAAGATTTCCCTCCATTTTTTTAACGCATTTTGCCATACATCCGGAGATGCCCAAAGGTATTCCCCGCCTTCTATCACAAATTTTCCATTTCCGGTTCCAAGGGTAATTTCTTCGGTTATTTCAGGAAAGAAGAATCCGGAATGGGTATGATATCCTTCTTTTTCGACATGAATTTTTCCGCGCAAACTACCCATAAAAGGCCCTTCTTTCTGTTCGTAGATCTCTTCCACCGCAGCAACAAAGCGTTCGAATGCTGCATGATTCATCCGGATTTGCATCCAGCCAGTTATTTCATCGTATGATTGTTTCACCTTTAGTTTGGTACGTTCCTCCGAAATGTCTTCCAAGTTGGAATTTTCTTGGTTGTCTTTTTCTCTGACAAAAATCCGAAACACTTTGTATATTCCAATAATAATAAAAACAAAAGCGATTATCGGTATGATGACTAGAAGGATAAAAACGGATATGACCACTTGCCAGAACCTATTGATTCCAGAGGTTTTATCTGACTTATATTCTTCTAACTCTGGCAGACTAATTTTGTCATTTACATCATAAATCATGATATTATTAGATCATTTGCATCTTACATACAGTTCATTTTCGTCGTGTGGCAGCCACCGAGTCCGCGAAGTGGATGGCCGTCATTCCCTCCTTTCATACCCTTCACACCTTTCATACTTTTCCTACCTTACTCTTCTACTCATTTACTCATTTACTCATCTACTATTTAAACATTTCTCATTGTATATTTTACATTTACTATTTTTCATTTACTTTCTCTTCCTCACTTGATCGCTGTCGCTGACTCTGATTCGCCAGCAGTCCCTCCGCCAGCAGCGCTAACGTCGCTACCAACAACAACGGCAGATAAAACCGCACCTTCGAAAACGCACTCCGCTCCTGAAAGTCGGCAAAATCCTCTCCTTCCTCATATGGCACTATCGTATGCGCCAGTTGCCCCAATAGCGGCACTTCTTCCTCCTCAATATACTGTTCGATCCCTTCCCTGTCCGACGCCCGCACCGACACGCAGGTCTTTCCCTTCGCTCCTTCGATTAAATATACTCCCGTCTTCACCAGCGTCGGCATCTGACTAGCCGCCCCTTCCCAGTCCAGCGTATCCCCCACCAGCGATATCACCTTTACCTCCTCCGTTTTGGCGCCCTCCTTATCATTCGATCCCCCGATCCGCCGCGCCTTCTGACCCGCCACCAGCGCCGCCATCGTACCATCCTGATCGAGTTGGCCGCTCAACGCCATCCGCTGTGCCATCACCACCAGCATCCCCAGGTGCGGCAGTGTATTCCACTTCGCTTCGAACGCCGTTCCGCTCACAAATACCTGTCCCTGGCCCAGTGACCGCTGACCCAAAACTACGTTCTTATAATCCGCTCCCAGCAAAGGCGTAAACTCCTTGGACAATTGCAGCGGAAAGAACGCGTACAACTTCAGCAGGCCCAAACGTACTCGACCGTTTTCATCCCGAAATACCTCCCAGAATCCTGCCCGTTTATCCAGCACTCCCCCCTTCACCCCCTGCGGATATACCTTCCGTTCCGCCAACTCCGCCCCCAGCCACTCCGGCCCCTTACCTGTCGCACCCGTCATACCCCCGGGCGTCACCACCAGCAGCTTCCCCCCGCCCTCCCCGTACCGCCGCAGCGCCTCCGAGGTCGCGCTGTTCAATTTCGCCAGCGTCTCCCAACTCACCGCCGTCAGGATTGGTCGCGCTTCCGTCAGCGCCTTGCCCAACTCTTCCACCGTACAATACCTCGGAACCAATCCCGTGAATAATCCCTTCCCCGAAGGCGACAACGCCACCGGCAGCACCCCGAACTCTCGCCGCGCACCCGCAAATAATACCGAGGCACTATCCAGACAATAAATTCCGATCCCCGCTTCGTTGTCCGCCGCGAAACTGTCCCCTTCGATCCACGCCTTGATCCAGCGATACCCCGGCTCTCCCGGCGCCGCCTCCAGCGACACCGTCCGCGTCCGGCCCCGTCCCAGCGACACCTGCTTCGTACTCGCCCGACCCTGACTGTCCAGTGTATTAACCCGCACCTGACCATCATATTCAGACGTATTCCGCAGCACCATCCCCAGCGTATAAGGATGTCGCGGCAGGATTCGTTCCTTCGGAAACTGCACGCCCGCGATCGCCGCATTCATCGCCTGTCGCTGCTCCGACGCCACCCGATGAACATAGACCGTAATATTCTTTTCCCCCACTCCGCTAAACGAATGATCTTTATCCCATTCCACCCGCTGCAAATCCGTGAACACGTGCACCACCCCTCCCCCCGCTACGTTGTCCAGCAGATCGAACGCCCGCGACAACGCCGCCCCCGCTTCCCCCGTCGCCTGCGTCGCCCGCACCTGGGCCGCTACCT
>CAZNQT010000552.1:0-3438 GCA_964574885.1 uncultured Pirellulales bacterium | reverse complement strand
TTTGTTCGTTTCTCAATAATTCAATTGGAAAAGATGGCGGATGTCTAAGAGTGTATTCGTGCGATACGGTAGTATTGCAGGATTGTATCTTTCTGGGCAATGTCGCAATGAGCGGATACGGCAGCGGGGTACACAGCCTGCAGTGCAACCTGACTATGACCAATTGCCTCGTTGTCGGGAATCAGTCTGCCCTGGGCGGGGGCGGGATCTACGTGAATAATCAGACGGGAATTTTTACGAATTGTACTATTTGTAATAATCGAACCATAGAATCTGAAGGCGCCGGTGTTAATGCCGGCAATCTCGATCCTGTGCTCAGCAACTGTATCCTCTGGAATAATAACAGCATCAGCGGCGTAACACAGTACGCCCAACTTTATACCGGGGGTAGCGGTATTCCGGATATCAATTATTGCTGCGTGACTGGATGGGATGGATTCTATGGCGGCATTGGGAATATCGGCAGCGATCCGGATTTCTTGGATGAAGGGTACTGGGATGATAACGATACTCCCTCCGATCTTACCGACGATGTCTGGGTATTTGGCAACTATCACCTGCTGCCCGGTTCCGATGCGATCGACAGCGGTGACAATAGTCTGGTCGCCGGAGTGGAGACCGATCTGGCCGACACAACACGTATTATCAACAGTACGGTGGATAGGGGAGCATACGAAAATGACTTCGTCGCCATGGATGTGGCTAAAATGACGGTCAAAGCGGGAAAGAGCAGAGGAGCCCAGGCCGATTTCTGTAGCGTATCCGGTCCCTTAGAGGCACTTTTGACGTCTTTTCAAAACGCGGACGCCATTACGATTCGAGCTGGCGAAATGGTAGAATCCATAGATACGTCCGCATTCAAACAAGCCGGAAAGAATCCCAAATATATTTATAAAGGGCCTTCGGGGGGAGTAACCTCACTAATCCTCGATTTCAAAAAAGGCATCTATATCGCGTCGGGAAAGAACCTGGATCTAACCGGCATGATCGCCCCGGTGCCGGTGGCTCTGTATTTTGGGGATTACTATGGTTATACTTCCGCTGCAGATGAAGGGGTTAATGATGTCATCAACGCTAAAAAATCCTTACCGGTTCAACTCTTGCTGGGATTTATCGATTATCTCGAAGTCGCCAAAGTCAAAGTGAAGCAGGGCAACGAGAACAATGTCAGCAGTCTGATGATTCAGGGCAATTTGGCGGTGGCTGAAATCGTCGATCTGCGAACCGGTGGGTTGACGGTTCACTGGGGTACGGGAACGTACATCCTACCGGGTAGTGCGTTCGCGGCCAAGGGAACGAATAAATACATCGGGAAAGTCAAGCCTGCCGGTGAAGACAATTCCAGTGCAACGGTGACTATTGACTTCAACAAATGTACTTTCAAGGTGACTCTCAAGAAAACGGATATCCCTTGGCAAGACGGATCTCTGGAATTTGGATTAGTGTTTGATACCTACGAACAGTTTCGTGAAGTAACGTTTTAACTTACTGAATACGGTTAGTACATGGGAGCGAATGATGCAGATTTCTCGAGTAGCTATTGTATGGATGTTGGTCTGTGGTCTAGCGTTTTCGGTACAGGCCGCGGAATTACATGTCCCCGGTGGATACGCAACGATTCAGTCAGCGATTGACGCTGCGGCCAACGGCGATATTATTACGGTTGCCAATGGCACTTATTCCGGCGACGGCAATCGAGACCTGGATTTTGACGGCAAGGCCATCACCGTCCGCAGCGCCAAAGGAGCGGAAAAATGTATTATCAACTGCGGCGGCACGGAAGCGGATCCACATCGTGGTTTTATTTTTCAAAGCAGTGAAGGGCTAAACTCTATCGTCGATGGTTTTACCATTACTAACGGTTATCGTACCGGCGGTGCGTTAGCCGGATCCGGGGGGGCGATTTACTGTGACGGCGCCTCTCCGCCGATTCGCAATTGCATTATTACCAACAATGTCGCCAGCGGTAATGACACGGGCGGCGGGGGGATTTTTTGCCGAAATCAATCGCAGACCGTGATAGATAATTGTACGATTACCGATAATCAGGCGGGCGAACATGGCGGTGCGATTCGGATCGAGTCGAGTGATATCGTGGTTCAAAATTGCACGATTTCTGATAATCTGACTACCAGGGACGATAGCTGGGGGGGTGGGATTTCCATTTTTGATTGTCGCCCGGAGATTACCAATTGCGTCATTAGTGATAATTCCACGGAAAAGGACGGCGGCGGAATCTATAGCTCCCAGGGTGTCGGGCCGATGGTAACTCAATGCACGCTGCAGAATAATACCGCTGGCAATCGCGGGGGGGGGATGTTTGCAAATTTGCATACGGGCATTACCGTAACCGAATGTACGTTAGAAAATAATGTTACCCAAAACGGGGGCGGCGGCATGAGTTGCTATGACAGCGATCCCAATATCATCGCTTGTCTGATCCAGGGGAACCAGGCCGGATTTGGCGCAGGCGTCTATGCCAATGACTGTACCATAACGGTCCGGCAGTGTTCTGTACAACAAAATGAAACAATAGTTTCAGGCGGCGGGGGTTTGTATTTTGAATACAGTAATGCTGTGGTAGAGGATACGTTGGTTCAGAATAACACGGCGATTACTTATGGCGGTGGGTTAGATTATTATGAGTATGAAGGTCCCGCCGTCTTACGCGTGAATCGTTGTCGTATTATCGGGAATACCGCTGCAGACGGCGGCGGAGGATTATTGATTGCCGGTACCGATTCCGCTCAGATTATGAATTCGTTATTGGCGGGAAATCGTTCCGAACATAGCGGCGGCGGCGTGTACGTCGGCGTCTCTGAAGCGGAATTTCGCCACTGTACCCTGTTCGGGAACCGTTCCGAAGGTTCCGGGGGAGGGATTTTCAGTACCTGGTCCGATGTCTCTCTGGTCAATTCTATCTTATGGGGCAATACGTCGGAAGTGTACGGGGCTCAATTGGCGTTGTATATTTCCTATCAACCCTCGGTGGGTACAGTTCGATCTAGTTGTTTGGAAGGCGGACAAGAAGCTGTAAAAGTAGAAGATAACAATGTTCTGAATTGGAGAGTAGGCAATATTGAATCGGATCCCAATTTTATATCTCCCGGCTACTGGGATGACAACGATACACCGGAGGATACTGCCGATGATACGTGGGTAATCGGCGAATATCATTTGCTGCCCGGCTCGGCTTGCATTGACGCCGGCGATCCCAATAATATCGATCCCAACGATGTTGATCTAGCCGGCAATGATCGGATTTCTGGCGCCGATGTGGATATGGGCGCCTATGAGAACGAACCGGTGGATATTTCCGTTACAAAAATGACCGTCAAAGCGGGTAAAACGCGCCAGGCACAAACTGATTCGTATAGTATTTCTGGTACGTTTGCCGCCTGGATCGAATCGTTTGAGGTGGCGGATACGGTGTCCCTG
>CAZNQT010000551.1:0-3438 GCA_964574885.1 uncultured Pirellulales bacterium | reverse complement strand
ATCATGGTTAGTTCGGGACATAGTAATAATACACCAGCGAGGAATAATTCGCCGGTGTATCATTGTGATTGCCGTGTTCCGAGGAGACGCGAATCGATTTTTGAAACGGGATTTTCCCCGGCCAAAAACGATATGCCGTCGTCGAGCCGTTGACTTGGCCAAACACGTTAATCAGATTTTCCGTTTTGGGCTCCCCAAATAAGGGCAATGAATACGGATTCGTCAGCCAGAACGTGCTCCACCCACCCTGATATTCGTCCTCATGTCCCGTGCCGTGAAACCGCGGTTTCGGCTCACCGTCGATATAAATCCGCATATCCCCTTCCCACCAGCGTTTCCGATCCGGTTTCACCGGCTCCACCGTCATCACCTGCCCGACCACCGCGCCGGCGCCTTGAGTTTCGAACAGCACATAATCTTTCTCTTCCACAATGGGCCATGCCTGGTTATACTTGGCCCCAAAGTACCCCACCTTACTATCCTTTTTCACCGCGGGAAATCCCTCGAGGTATCCAGCTTCACAGTAATATCTCCCTCCACTTTCGTGACTGCGGTTTTGCAGTGTAATTCGTATCCCCTCCTTAAATGGCATCGGGAAATAACAATAATACGATCCCGAACTGCTCATCCCCGTGAACAATCCGCGCATGTCCGCCTCTCCCAGACCTGATCCGAAAAACGGACCAATGGGCACATCGACGCTTGCTTTATCCTGCTGATCGTAATATATTTTCAAATGTACATGGTTCAAATTGTACGTATCCGGTTTATATAAAGGATTGATTTTAATATATTGAATCGTCCCGCTCTGTTGGAATGCGATAAGTTCTTCTTCCGGTTGCGTCCGGCCCCGCGCCGTCCCCAGGAAGACTCTTTTCGCCACGGCCTTGACGTTCCCCACCCGTTTCGGATCGCTACCACATCGCTGAAACAACTGAATTATCGGTATATAGTCAATCGTCTCCGTCCAGGACTCCACCGACGCATCTTTATAGAGTTGATAATAGACATTATAAAATCCTACTGTCTTTTCCGCCGTGATCTTCAAACGTTTCGCAAAGGGAATCGGCGCCGAACAACTGTATCCCCCGCTCGATTGGAACGCATTCGTTACCAGGGGATATACGAACGGTTTGGTTTGTCCCTGGAAAAACTCCATCGCCTCGCAGGTGAAGCGTGCTTCCTTCTCCTCGTCAAAATAGAACCGCAGCTTCCCCCAGTGCAGTTTCATGCCGCTGCCCGTAAACCAGAAATTGTACACGCACCCCGGTCCCTTCGCATCGAAGATCACGTGCTCCCCATTCTTCTCCACGTAAAGCTGCGAATACGTACCGTTAAATCCATCATCATTCCCTCCCGTCCGATCGTAGCTGCTCAGGTAATACGACTGTACATTCTCATACAATCTCGGCAGTGCCTCCAAATCCTCATAAAATCCCACACCCACCGATTGCCCATATCCTGTTGCTGAAAATACCAAACAGCTTAACATCGCCAAAATCGTTTTCTTCATGTGTCACCTCATGGTTTGATAAATACGTTTAAATTACTTCGACCATAGTAATCATGAACAGTTCATTCGTCAACCATTAAATCCATAATCCTCATTTACCCATTTACTCATCTACTTTTCACTTTCGTCTTCTTCGTGGTATTTCATTTTGTATTCGCTATAATCAGGGGATGGAAAAAACCGTGTATATCGAGACCATGGGCTGCCAGATGAATAAACTGGATTCCCAACTCATTCAAGACCGGCTGAAACGCCTGGATTATACCTTCACGCATCAGGCCGACGAGGCCGGTGTTATCATATTCAATACTTGTTCCGTCCGTCAGCACGCCGAGGATAAAGTTATAAGTAAGATTGGTCAGTTACGCCGCCGACACCAACAACAAAACAATCTCGTTCTTGCTATCATCGGCTGCATGGCGCAACGTCTCGGGAAGGAACTCTTAGAAAATTACCCCCAGGTCGATATTGTCTGTTCCCCCGGTCGGATTCACCAACTCGGTGAATTAATCGAGCAGGTCCGACAAGACCGCCAACCGCAACTCGCCTTAAACGATAAAACCGAACTGCACGATCTGGAAGAACTCGACGCTGCCCGTCAGGACTCGGGCGCCGATTGTCTGTTTATGGCCTACGTCCGTGTTATGCGCGGCTGCAATAAGTACTGCTCCTATTGCGTCGTCCCTCACGTCCGCGGCCCCGAAAACTCCCGCCCTCCGGAACACATCCAAGAAGAGTCCCGCCGTCTGGTGGATCACGGCGTCAAGGAAATCACCCTTCTCGGCCAGACCGTCAACTCCTATAAATACGTCCATTATGGCAAAACTATCGACTTGGCAGTCATCCTTGAAACGCTCCACGAAATCGAAGGTCTGCAACGCCTTCGCTTTGTCACTAGCTATCCCCGCGATTTCGACGATCGCATTCTCCGCGCTATGGCCGACCTGCCCAAAGTTTGCGAATACCTTCATATCCCTGCCCAGTCCGGTTCCGATAAAATCCTAAAAGCCATGAACCGTCGTTATACCGCGGCTCAGTATCTCGACGTAATCGATCGCGCCCGACAGGTCGTTCCCGACATCTCCATCGCCGGCGACTTCATCGTCGGTTTCCCCGATGAATCCGACGAAGATTTTGAAGCTACCTGTAATTTACTGCGTAACGTTCGTTATAAGAACTGTTTTATTTTCAAATATTCTCCCCGCCCCGGCACTCGCGCCGACGACAAACTCGCCGATTCCATCCCCGACGATATTAAAAAACAGCGTAACCGGATTCTCCTGGATTTGCAGAGTAAAATCTCTCTTGAAGAGAATCAGAAATTCATGGGCCGAACCGTCGAAATTCTCGTCGAAGGTCCCAGTAAATATCCCCACCTCGACGAAAAGTATAAGGAAAATGATTCTTCCGAAGAATCGCCGGATGAAAATATTCACCCCTCCCCCTCCTTGGCTTCCGACGCCTTTCAACTTGTCGGTCGAACCCGCGGCGACCACATCGTGGTTTTTCAAGGTTCCCCCGCCCTTATCGGTCAAATCATCTCCGTCACGATCTCCCGGGCGTCCGCCCTGACCCTTTTTGCAAAGCTGGTATAAAACTAAAGATAATAACTGTGATCGGTCAGCAAGAACTTTGAACGTTGAACCGGAAACCGGATAGCGGTTTTTTACACCATTGTATCCTCTTTGGTATCCGGTCCCGCCGTACCGGAACTGTCGGTGATTTCCGGCGCCTGCGTGGAAAGCCGTATCGTAAATGTGGTTCCCTCGCCCACCGTACTAGTCACATCCACCTTGCCATTGTGTTCGGTGACGATCTTGTGCACTACCGCCAGACCCAATCCCGTTCCTCCCTGGCCTTTTCTCGATAGGAACGCCTGGAAAATATGTTTCTACTGTTCCGGGTTAATCCCCGGTCCGTTATCC
>CAZNQT010000550.1:0-3445 GCA_964574885.1 uncultured Pirellulales bacterium | reverse complement strand
ATTTCGAGTCTTTCCGGTCCACACCGAATTTGGGCGTCCTCTCGAAAGCGCTTTCTTCACCGAACAACGCCTCTAAAATCCCCCGACTGTTATTTAACGCCATCCCCACGCCGACACTCATCAAAAATGGTAAAAACTTGATTTTATCTTTCCACGTGCGAAATATCTCTTTTTGACTGCACATATAGAACGTACTCGCCGAACAACTGGCGATCGCAAATAAGGAAATGTCAAACAAAAATTGCGCCCAGAAATTCTCTTTCAGAATCGAGATCCGCAAACAGAATACCGGCAGCAACATCAAAATCAATATCGACATGAATACATACGACATGGGATTCATCATATGAAATATGGCTTCCACCTTGATCCGCCAGGGCAGTTTGCTGCGTAAGAGCCGTGGCAGAATCTTTTTACCCGTTTGGATCGAGCCTTTCGTCCACCGAAACTGCTGCTGCTTAAAGCCCTGGATCTCCGGAGGAAGCTCCGCCGGTACCGTAATTTCCGGCAGATAGACGAATCGCCACCCGCGTAACTGGCAGCGATAACTTAAATCCATATCTTCCGTTAGCGTATCATGCTCCCACCCACCCCCGCTCTCGATACACTTCCGTCGCCAAAGCCCTGCCGTGCCGTTGAAATTCATAAATCGACCCGACCGATTCCGCGCCGCGTGTTCCATGATAAAATGGCCGTCCAGCAGAATCGATTGCGTCTGTGTCAGCAATGAATGTTTCCGATTAATATGCTCCCATCGCGTCTGCACCATCCCCACGTTCGGATCCGAAAAATAATGGATGGTCTTCATCAGAATGTCCGGCTGGGGCACAAAGTCCGCATCGAAAATCGATACAAATTCGCCCGTCGCCGTTTTTAAACCGTTTTCCAGCGCCCCCGCTTTATATCCTTTGCGATTGTCACGATGAATAAAGACGATATTATGCCCTGCCGCCGCGAAACGCTCGACCACTTCCTTCGCAATCTCCGGCGTGTTGTCCGTCGAATCATCCAGTACCTGAATCTGCAATTTATCCCTGGGGTATTCGATCTCACAGCACTTACTGATAATCCGCTCCGCGACGAAGGGTTCATTGTACAGCGGCAACTGAATGGTCATCGTCGGCAGTTCTTTAAACGGCTTGGGTTTCTTGGGCGCGTCTTTACGATGCTTGTAATACAGGTAAACCAGGTTCCAGCGATGCAAACCGAAGAGTGCTACCAGCAGCAGCATCGCCAGATACAGACCCGTCAGTCCGCCCCGCACCACATCCACCAGCGTCTCGCTGAAGGCTGCACTATCCACTATTTGTTGTATGACTCCCATTTGATTCCTAATCCAATTTCCATATATTCTTAACCCTATGATTATATCATAGTTCCTGTCACTTATGCTAGATTTTATTTACGTATGTCAACGAATTTTATTTCCTGGTTATAGGAACTTTTTCATAAATGCGGCTTTTCTACCGGGGAATCGCTATAAATCCTTAATAAAACAGGAGATACAAATTTTTCCGCCCACGCCTCTTATCTCACATACCTTTTGTGAATTCCATCTATATCTCTTTATCCCTATTTAAATTCCCCACACCCGCGGAAAACCTGACATTTTGATATAGTTTTTATGTTGCGACCGTCGCACCCCAACAATATAATCCACTTTAAGTCTAAACTGGCGGGACCGGAATTCCCCCGCGGTTCTGGACGTTTTAGGCCCGCCTTAGTAGGGATTTGGTTTCCGGTTTTCGTGCGGTTGAACCTCTCACGTAAGGGCGGGAACGATGGTAAAATTCTATGTAACATACCTTTAGGAAAGGAGTGACTATTATGGCTGATGAGCAGGCCCCGACGATTCCCACCTATGATGTTCCGGAAGCGATTAAGGGAAAGACGGATATTAATTTCGATGTCTATCAGAATATGTATAAGCAATCGATTGAGGACCCGGAAGGATTTTGGGCCGAGCAGGCGGAAAATTTCGTTACTTGGCGCCAGAAATGGGACAAGGTCCTTCAGTGGGACTTCCACGAAGCTAAAATTGAGTGGTTCAAGGGTGGTAAGCTCAATGTCAGCTATAACTGCCTGGACCGCCATGTCGAGGACGGCCACGGCGACCAGACCGCGCTGATCTGGGAAGGCAACGATCCCAATGAAGATGCCAAAATCACCTATAACGATTTACTTGAGCAGGTTTGCCAATTTGCTAACGCCCTGAAAAAACTCGGTGTCCAAAAAGGCGACCGCGTTTGCATGTATATGCAAATGATTCCCCAACTGCCGATCGCCATGTTGGCTTGTGCCCGTATTGGGGCCGTCCATAGCGTCGTTTTTGGCGCCTTCAGCCCCGATTCCCTGGCCGAACGGATCAACGACTCAACCTGTAAAATCCTCATCACCCAGGATACGGCTCTTCGAGGCCAGAAAAACAACATCCCCATGAAGACCAATGCCGACAAGGCCCTTGAAACCTGCCCCAGCATTGAACATACCATCGTGGTCAAACGTACGGGGATTGAGATGCCCATGCAGCAGGGACGCGACGTTTGGTGGCACGAGATTACCAAAGAGGAATCGCCCACCTGCGATCCGGAACCGATGGACGCGGAGGATCCCTTATTTATCCTCTACACCTCCGGCTCCACCGGTCATCCCAAGGGCGTACTCCACACCACCGGTGGCTATCTGGTCTATGCCGCTATAACCCATAAATACGTCTTCGACTATCAACCCGGCGACATCTATTGGTGTACCGCCGATATCGGCTGGGTCACCGGTCACAGTTACATCGTCTATGGTCCGCTCTGTAACCGGGCTATCTCCGTCATGTTTGAGGGCGTGCCCAACTATCCTGATTTCGGCCGGTTCTGGCAGATCGTCGATAAGCATAAAATCAATATCTTTTATACCGCTCCGACCGCCCTGAGGGCCCTCATGAAGGAAGGCGACACTTGGCCCACCAAGTACGATCTTTCCACCCTCAAGGTCCTCGGCACCGTCGGCGAACCCATCAAGAGTCCCGAATGGCATTGGTACTATCGTACCATCGGCAAGGAAAAATGCCCCATCGTCGATACCTGGTGGCAGACCGAGACCGGCGGCATACTCATCACCCCGCTCCCCGGCGCCATCAAGACCAAACCCGGTTCCGCCACCCTGCCGTTTTTCGGTGTGCAGCCGGAACTCGTCGATGAAAACGGCAATGTCCTCGAGGGCAACGACATCAGCGGCAACCTCTGCATTAAATTCCCCTGGCCCGGGATGATGCGTACCCTCTATGGCGACCATGAACGTTTCAAACAGACCTATTTCAGCATGTATCCCGGCAAGTACTTCACAGGCGACGGCTGCCGCCGCGACGAGGATGGCTATTACTGGATCACCGGTCGCGTCGATGACGTCATCAACGTATCCGGCCACCGGCTCGGCACCGCTGAGATTGAAGGCG
>CAZNQT010000549.1:0-3449 GCA_964574885.1 uncultured Pirellulales bacterium | reverse complement strand
TTTTTACCTATCAATTCCTATCTCTTTTTTGGTTGCGGCTCGACCGCCCTAAGTTAATTTGCGGCCACCTGTTGGTTGGGCACACTACCGTGGGAGGGCATTGCCAGGCGTGAATTAAGGGATCAAGAATTAAGGGGTCAGACACTTTTTTTGAAAAATAATTAAGAATCAGTACAATCAATGTCGATCTGTGTCAAAAATATTTCTCTGCGATCTCCGCGCCCTCAGCGGTGAATACTTGAGATGCAGATCTGCAATCCCCTTTCTTCTTCTTCCTACATTGAACATGGAACCTTGAACATTGAACGAGGAACCAGGAACCAGGAACCTGTTTTACTGCCCCACCCCGTTGAGCGGCAGGTAATACTCCCCCGGGCCGACCCCGTCGGGATATGGCGACGATCCGTCCGCTGTGATGGAGACCTTCATGGAAATCGTTTTCGTGGGATGATACGTTTCCACGTGTCCATCGACGTAGCCGGCTTGCAGCTTCACCGCCAGGGATTCCAGATACGTTTCGGATTCACTGCTTTCGGACCAATAGGGAGCGGAGATCCACGTTTCTTCGGTTATGTCGGCGTCGGGTAATCGTTCGCAACTCCCGTACGACAACTGACTCCGCCAATGATTATAACCAAAATAATCGGTCACCAGAAGATTGCTCTGACCCGGTCGCCCTAATAAACTCGTGGGTCCGTAAAACGGAGATTCTCGATCTTCCAGGTACCCTATATAACCCCAATAAAAACAGAACGTCCCTACCACCGGATCCTGTGTCGGCGGCGTCTCCGGATTATCCCACGCATCCCCGGCCTCCCAGGACTCATCTAAGTAATGATATTTGGACGGCGCGTTCGGGCAGTAAGCGGTATCCGCCTCGGAGATGTATCGTTTGAGATAGGCGCTCATGGAACGATTGAGTCGCGGGGATCGTTTGCGGTACCCGGTCATCATTGTCGGTTCCTGCCAGTTCCAATAGGTCTCCTCCAGCCCGATCGTCGCTACCGAATCCGGATACCGGTCGTGATGATCCAATGCGTAGTTGGTCACGCCCGTCACCATCGACTTCTTATTATTCATACTGAGCAATTGACGTGCATGGGTTCTGACCTGGCTCAGCGCCGGCACCAGGATAGACACCAGCACAGAAATGATGGCAATCACCACCAATAGTTCGATCAGCGTAAATCCTTGAATCGCTTTTTTCATAATCCAGTTATTTGCAGGAATTTACAAAAAACTAATAATTACTATATCACAAAGCGATACTTCCTCCTAAACCTTTAGTATATCAAATTTTAGGTTCTTGTCAAACCAAATAACACCTTTATCCCGATCATATTTTCCACGATTTTTCCACGGTTTTTCTCTGTTTTTTAAGATTTAACCGAAGAATCGATCATATTTTCATACATAGTATTATATGATTTTGACCGGATTTATTCCACCCAGGGCAACATTTCCAGCCATTCACGGCTCAAAATCACAAAATCCATCATATTGACCACCCCGTCGCTATTATTATCCCCTTTTAGTGGCCATTCGGACATGCCGGCGTAAAAAGTACGGCCATAAGCGCCCATATTGATACATCCCCCGTTGGGCATACGTTCAACCATGGGATTTACGGAAGGATCGCCGGCATCCACGCAGGGGCTGGTTTCTTCATCCAGCACCCAGATACCCACTTCCGAACCGGGAAAATCGGGCATAAAACGGCCTCGCTCCGAACGCAGATGGTAATCCCGAAGCGTCGGATTCGGATGGTCAGGATCGGCAAATAAGGGATTTTCGCTTATATTGCCCTCACCGGCCGCCCCCTGCTGGGTACAACTGAAACGTACGTCAAAATCGAAGGGCGGGCTGTTGTAATGGTACATATCATAGGTATTATCCCAGAATATGCTGTTCCGGATGAGCGGTGTGGAACTACCGTAGGCATCGATACCCGCTTCATTGCCCGCCACGGTAACATGACGGATCGTGGGCGAACTATTGGTGCAAAGTATGCCCCCCAGGCTGTTCCGGATGACGAAATTCTGCAAAATGCTGGTATTTTGTTCAGCGCTTTGGAACACGACGGCGAAATTATTCGGGGATTCCAGGATGGCGGCGTCGGCGGCGCTTTGGACCAAAATGGCTTTGTTTTGAAAATTTATACATTCCTGAGATCCCGACTGATAGAGGCCCGGCCAGACTAGGAGCGTATCCTGATCCCGGCAGGCCTGAATCCCCTTCCAGATCGTCTCGAAAGCCAGTTCCCGACTGGTGCCCTCGTTGTCGTCGTGGCCGGTCGCCTGATCCACATGAAAGGTCGGATGGGCTAAAAACGCGATCTGATCGGGATTTAGGGCCAAGTTGTAAATCCGTACATCGTCAATGAGACCTTTGAAATCGCGGTTGTCGGGCGATTCGGTCCAAAGAGCATTGCGGCCGATGTCCACCGGCCATTGATTCGTCTGCAAGGCGCCGAGGGCCTCCCGGGAATTGTCCATATCGCCGTCGATGTACACCCGCGCCTCGGAAATACCGTCAAACACACCGGCGACGTGGTGCCACTGATCGTCACTGACGAAGCCTCCGGAGACGGTAAACCACTGCTCGCCAGAGAGTCCCGGCAACACCAGTTCGAAATATCCGTTACGCAAGCGCATCCGCCAAGCGACGTCATGTTTGGCCAAAATCGTCTTCTTCGAATACGTGTTAGTCGATTTCACCCAAGCACTTAGGGTAATGGCGCCGGTAATATCAAAGACCGTATCGTTCGGGCAACGGATATAATCGCCAGTTCCCTCTAATTCAATGGCCCCTCCCAAACGCCCCTCCTGAGGCTCCCATTCCGCATCCCCGTTGAGGATACCATCGAAAGTACCCGCCGAATCCATGGCGACGGCGCCGTGGGATTCATTCAAGCGCCAGTGGGCCAAGGGAGAGGGCATCTCTACAGAGAATCCGCTCCCGTATAGCAAACCGACGAATGCCGCCGACAGGCAGAATCGGGATATTCGGACCTGATTTTCAGTGCCCCAGATCACGTTTTTTTTGATTCTCCCCAGTGGAAATCCAGCGTTTTCCTGCCTCAAGATGTCTTCTCGCCCTGCGCATACAATCCTCTCCTACTATTATATCCTATATCGGTAGGAAGGAAACCGGATTCCAACTCCCGTTTGCAAAATCCGTGAAAACACGGTGGGTTTTGCTTTACAAAAGAAGTGAAGGGAGTATAATGAAAATGTCTGCATTACTAACGAGCACTCAGTGAATGCGGGCAACAACCGCCTGGGCTTCCAATCCTCAAAAAACCGGGCGGTTTTTTTATGGGATAAATTGGTCTCTGGTTTCCGGTTCCTCGTTTCAGGTTTCAAATTTCAGGTTTCAAATTTCAGGTTTCAGGTCAGTACTGTCCCGTTATAAGTTAAATAAATACAATTGGTTACATATATCGCTCT
>CAZNQT010000548.1:0-3465 GCA_964574885.1 uncultured Pirellulales bacterium | reverse complement strand
GTTATCGGCTTGAGTAGTTTAATTTCTTGAGCTTATGTTGCGCTGTGGTGTTAATTGTGTACGTATATTACTGTTAAAATTTTCCTTAAATATTAGATAGAAAATAAATAGACTGCATAGGCCAATCAGGATAACATTCTGAACACCGGCCTTAAAGACAACATCTTCATGATGTAATAAAAATCCATCTACGACGCCATTTAATGAAATAGTACTAGTTAAAAGGACGCCACCGATATTCGGATGTGCTCCATAATCTATTGTACTATCATATAATTCTGAAACTACTTTGCCTAAATCTTCGTTCTTTGCCAATAGAGTCTTTTTTACGTTACTATTAGAAAATACTTTTCTACACTTTTTGTTTGCTTCAGTGGAACTACTCCGATTAAGCCATATCATAAACCTTCTCTGGACCGGTTGACTATTGCTGTCTTTCCGGTCTTCGGTTACAGTTTTATCATTGTTAATATATACGTATTCCTTATCTTCGTATATATGCAAGGCGTACAGGGCATACTCTAAGCAGCCTCGGCTAACCATATAGGACTCAACAGCTTCACCACTTGTTGCAAGACGAATAGATCCTAAGAACGCACTGCGACTTCGGGTCACGAAATTTGGTAGAACATGAACATCTATTTTAAAATCGCACTCTGTAAATTGCTTAAACAGATTGTTAATTTCTCTGATAGCCTGAACAAATGGTACCTCTGAATAATTTGCAAAAAAAGAAACATTGTTGGAATAGGCTGAATGAAGGAACTCTGATACTGGTTCTCTTCCCCAATCATCCGGTAGCTCCATATTCATATTAAAAATCCCTTTGTATAATATATATTATTATAGCTGTATTATTTGATTATACATCTTATAAAAAACAATTTAATAATTTCTCTGTGATCTCTGTGCCCTCTGTGGCTAAAAATAAAATTATATTCTCTCTGTGGCTACGTAAGCAATTCGATCACATTCGCGATTATCTTCAACCCAATATCATCCTGCAAGGTCAAAATCGATTCCGGATGAAACTGCACTGAGGCAACGGGCAATTCTTTATGCTTCAGACCCATGATATACCCGTCTTCCGTCTTGGCCGTCACCTGCAAACAGTCCGGCACCGTCTCCGGCTTCACGTACAAGCTGTGATACCGACCTCCGCTAAACGGATCGGGAACATTGGCAAAGATCCCTTCCTCGTCATGATGCACCATCGATTCCTTACCGTGCATCGGCGCCGGCATCACACCCAGTTCTGCCCCGAAATACTGTGCGATCCCCTGATGACCCAGACACACGCCAAAGGCCGGAATATTTCGCTTCACCGCCTGACCTACCAGTTCCGGCACCTGGAATTGCGCCGGCGTGCCCGGACCCGGCGAGATGAATACCAGGTTCGGCTTGTACTCATCCAGCTTACGCGCATCGAATCCCGTTCGCAGCGTGATTACCTCCACGCCCGTCTGCCGCACGTAGTTCGCCAGCGTATGCACGAAACTATCCTGATTATCGACAAACAGAATCCGCCGATCCTTACGTACCTTCACATGTGCTATAGGTTCGGGCACAACCTCTTGATCGGGCGTAGTCACCGCATGTAAAAACGCCGCCGCCTTCACCCGCGTTTCCTTTTCTTCTTCGTCCGGCTCGGAATCATAGAGCAGCGTCGCCCCCGCCCGTACCGTCGCCGTCCCCTCTTTCAAAAACACCGTTCGGATCGTAATCCCCGTATTCAACTGCCGATTGAACGTAAACAATCCCACGCAACCGCCGTACCACCCGCGGGCGCTGTTCTCCAGGTTCTCGATCGTCTGCATCGCCGTCGGCTTCGGGGCGCCCGTCAACGTACACGCCCACATGTGCGACAGAAATGCGTCGAACATATCGCAATCCTCGCGCAGTCGCCCCTTCACGTGATCGACCGTATGAAACAAACGCGAATAACTCTCCACCATCCGCCGACCCACCAACCGCACCGTCCCCGGCACGCAAATCCGTGACTTGTCGTTGCGGTCCACGTCGGTGCACATCGTTAATTCCGATTCATCCTTCTTCGAGCTGAGCAAAATGCGAATCTGATCGGCGTCTTCCATCGGTCCGCTGCCCCGACGCACCGTCCCGCTGATCGGACACGTCTCCACCTCGACGCCGTCCACCCGCACGAACATTTCCGGCGAAGCACCGATCAACTGCTCCTCGCCCAGGTTAATCAGAAAATCGTACGGACTCGGATTGTTTTTCCGCAATCGGGTGAAGATATCCGAAGGCGTATAGCCGCAACGCACGCTGAAAGACTGGGACAACACCACCTCGAAGAAATCCCCTTGCTTGCATCCCTGACGTATCTTCTCCACCTTCTCGGCGTATTCGCCCGGTTGATGATCGCACTCGATCTCAGTCGAGCCTTCGCGTATCGAAAATTCCCGCCGTTCGCCTTCGATCGGCAGACCTTCCGTACTCGACCCGTCCGGCCCAACGAGCTCATAGGATAAAGTGAACGCCTGCTGCTTCTGATGATCGATCGCCCCAATCCGATCCGGTAAAAACAAATGACAATCCGGACCCGTCGCGCTGCGGTCGTGCCGGAACTGGATCGGCTCGAACTGAAACACCAAGTCGTACCCGAACGCGCCGAACATGCTGAAAAATTCATCCTCACACGCCAGCAAATCACACACCTGGCGCAAAATGAAGAACACACTCGGCTGTTTACTGCGTTCTTCCTCCGTAAAATCTTCTGACATTGGCCGCACCTGCCCCCGAATCGCATCCGCCGTTATCTCGTAATCCGCCACATGCTCGGCTTCCGTGATCGCCGGCGCCAACATCTTCAGCATCGCCTTGCCCCGCTCGTTCAACGCGTGCAACTGAAACGAACGACCCTGACTGATCATTTCCAGAGGCGGATCGATGAATCCGATATCCCAACGAGAATACCGACCCGGATACTCGTAGTCGCTCGCCAGAATACATCCCTTCGCCTCATCGATATGGGCGTACACATGCGCCAACGCCTGATCGATCGGCGCCTCTACCTTATCCCGAATTACCTTGATCCCGCCTCGTGTGATAAATTCTTCTCGCATCGCTCGATCTCCTGTCATCTCACCCCCAACTCGCCTGCCCTGAGTTTCCACTATATACGGACAAGACTGGTCTTCAATCTGAATTCCCATAAAAAAACCGCGACCCGACGTTCTGCGTCGGGTCGCGGCGGATCTCGTTCCTCTATGTTGGCGTTCAGTCCTCGCACCCCGCGCAGCGATTGGGCCGCCACCACCAGTTCTGCAATACGACTACGATTTCCAAACGCATATCTCGTTTCCTTACATATACTTATATTCAAACAAACCTGCCGTGATATGTCAAGGGTGAAAATGGGTTTGTTTTGTAATTTCAGGAAAAGCTAGGATACCGCGTGATTTATACGGACGTCGCGGACGAGCAGTTCGACGGAAGTGTTGC
>CAZNQT010000547.1:0-3474 GCA_964574885.1 uncultured Pirellulales bacterium | reverse complement strand
GGCGAGGACAATGCCCGTGATTCCGTTATTATTTTTGAAGATATTGATCCGAACGCGACCTCGGTGAAAATCTTCTTCCCCGGACTCAGCAATGAATTCACCACCATTGAATCGCCGATTTACAAAAATCCCGCGACCGGCAAGGGCAAGGAAATCTTACTCAAGAAAACCCTGATGTTAGAATACCAGATGCCCGGCGACGCCTTCAATCCGGACCGGAAAGTCATGCTGTACCGCGGCCGCCAATGGATCATGCGCTAACCCCCCATCGGGGCGCCATGCCCACGACTGCGATTGGGTGGCATCCCTACGCGAAGCTTAGACATGAAATTAGCTTGAAACCTGAAACCTCGAATATTGAACCTTGAACATCAAACCTGAAACAGGAGAATAAAAGTGGCTCATAAAAAAGGACAAGGATCTTCCCGCAACGGCAGGGACAGCAACGCGCAATACCGCGGTATTAAAGCCTCCGGCGGACAGCAGGTTCGCGCCGGCTCCATCATCGTCCGCCAATGCGGTACGCCTTTCAAACCCGGTCGGAATGTCGGCATCGGACGCGATAATACCCTCTTTGCTCTGACCGATGGCACCGTCGTTTTCCAGGGACGCAAAGTCTGCATTCAATAACTTCTCGCACGCGCTCGAGTACTACAGGGTGATTGCGCACACCAGGAAATCCGGAGCGGCAAAATGCCGCTCTTTATTTTTTAAAGGGGATGAGTATAAGAGTAAATGAGTAGATGAGTAAATGGGTAGTTGGGTAGGAGCGGCCCCACGTGGCCGCCCTGGTTGAATAACTAGAAACCAGAGACCAGAAACCAGAAACCTTCATGTTCATCGATCAGGCAGAAATATACGTCAAAGCCGGCGACGGCGGCCACGGGTGCGTCAGCTTCCGACGGGAAAAATATATCCCCAAAGGCGGGCCCGACGGCGGCGACGGCGGACACGGCGGCGGGGTCTTTTTCATCGATAAAAACGGCATCTACACTCTCCTCGATTTTGCCGGTAAGCACCACTGGACGGCCGAGCGAGGCCAGGACGGCGCCGGAAAGAACATGACCGGTAAAAGCGGCGACGACCTCTATATTACCGTCCCCGCCGGTACAATTATTTACGATCTGGAAAAAGAAGTCGTCCTGAAGGACCTGAGCGAACCGGACCGGCCTATCTGCGTTGCCCGCGGCGGTCGCGGCGGCTACGGCAACGCCCACTTCGCCACTCCCACTAACCAGACCCCCCGCCACGCCGAACCCGGCAAGCCCGGTCAGGAACGCCGCCTCCGCCTGGAACTAAAACTCATCGCCGATATTGGTCTCGTCGGTCTGCCCAACGCCGGCAAAAGCACCCTACTCTCGCGCATCTCCGCCGCCCGGCCCAAGGTCGCTTCCTACCCGTTCACCACCTTACAGCCTAACCTCGGCATCGTGGAATTGTCCGATTTCCGCCGGTATGTCGTCGCCGACATCCCCGGCCTGATCGAAGGTTCCCACCAGGGCCAGGGCCTGGGCCACGACTTCCTCCGCCACATCGAACGCACTCGTATTATCGTCCACCTCGTCGATATCGCCTGTTTAGACGGTGATCCGGTCCAAAACTACCACACTATCCGCC
The DNA here is from genome assembly GCA_964574885.1 of uncultured Pirellulales bacterium. GTDB lineage: Bacteria > Planctomycetota > Phycisphaerae > Sedimentisphaerales > SM23-30 > JAFGFX01. Next base: position 1,857 of record CAZNQT010000547.1, on the reverse strand, counting down.
GCGAACTCGCCGAGTACAGTCAGGCCCTCGCCGACAAACCGGAAATCATCCTCGCCTCTAAAATGGACCTCGATCCCGACAGTGAAAAATTAAAAGCCTTCCAACAATCCCTCGACCGAGAAGTGCACCCCATCTCCGCCGTCACCGGCCAAAACCTCCCCCAACTCACCGAACTACTCTGGCAAAACGTACAACAGGCCCGTAACATACGGAACGGAAAATAGCAGCACTTTTCTAAAACGGAGATTGGAAATGAGGTTGAATATTGTATATGTAATCATTCTTATCATAGCTCCTGCATTTTCCGGTTGTAGTAATTTACCCCGGCCGGATTATAATCCTCCGCAGGCTCATCTTACGGTACTCACTTACAATATCAATTGGGGAGTTCCTCGTGCAGATAGGGTTATCAACTATCTGTCTCAATGTGATGCGGACATTATTTTTCTGCAGGAAACCCATGAATACTGGCAGGAGATACTGGAAAATAGTCTTACCTCTCAGTATCCCCATCAAATATATAGGCCCTGGTACGGAGCCGGCGGTATAGCGATATTATCTCAATACCGATTAAGTGACATACACCTGTTCAAACCGGAGGCAGGCTGGTTCCCCGCTCTTTACGCCAAGGCAAATACTCCCATCGGAAAAATCGGATTGCTTAATGTGCATTTGCGCCCGGGTCTTTCGGACAAAGGTTCCGTTTCAGTTAGCGCCTACCTGAAAAAAGGTACGGTCCATAAAAAAGAACTGGAACGTTTCGTTCAAGCAATAGATTTGTCAGAGGCAATCGTCATCGCAGGCGATTTCAATGAAAACGATAAAGACGATGGTGTGAAATACCTTGAAGAAAAAGGGTTTACCAATTCACTGCCATTATTTAATCCAAAGACAAAAACCTGGTATTGGAAAACGGGGCTTATTACCTTAAGTAATCGTTATGACCATATTCTTTTCAGCGGTCATCTGGACTGTACCGGCGCCGGTGTCAGTCACATAAAGGCCAGCGACCATATGCCCGTACGAGCAACGATAATAAAAAAACAGCTCGCCAAATAAATTGGTATGCACAGCATACCCTACGCTACTTTCGGTTGCCATAGCTACACGCAGTTTAACCATGTGTCTTCATATCGACATAAATGGACAAACATCAAATATTTGATATAATTGATCGTATGTTGGATCTACTTGATACGCCACTTTGACGTTATTAAGAAAAATAAGGCATAAAATTAGTAAATGTTTGTAGCTTCCGGTATTCTATAGTTTTCACAAAGAATTAAAATGTCAAAATCAATACTGGATTATATCATAGACAGAAAACGACTTCCTAGCCTACCCATTCTATTGGTAATTGTGGTTATAATTATTGGGATTACTATCGCACTCTGTATATTACTCCCGATTGGCATGGAAAGGCGTCCAAAGTTAGTTTTATTTTGTACCGCCAGTTTTGCGATAGCTATGGTTATCGCTATTTTCACAGAAGCTATCTTCGCGATTTTTAGAATGAAACATATAAAGAAAGATCACCCGAGTCTTTGGGAGATCACCAACAACCGAAATATACCATATACCGAGAGGCGTGAATCGCTAAAGAGTATTAAATATCTTAATGATCCGATTTTGGCAAAAATATCAAAAAGGGAACATCGATTTACTATTTTCCCTTTCGTGGCATGGCTGATTTTGACTATCATTTTAATAATATTATCGGTATTCACAGATATGATATAAAATCCTTAAGCGGAAGTTTCAATGCGTTTAACGCTTTGGGGCTTCCAGCAGGATTGTAACCATGTATCGGCTCTGTCTGCTGGCAGCCTGTAATGCGAAAAACGCATCTTCCGACTA
>CAZNQT010000546.1:0-3474 GCA_964574885.1 uncultured Pirellulales bacterium | reverse complement strand
TAATCATCCCGTCATCGCCGAATGCTTCTTAGGGCAGGCACTCTGTCTGTTCGAAGAAAAAAAATATTACGAGGTGATTCGACTCCTGGACCTGGATAAAATTACGCCGGATACTACGCCCGCCGAAACCTATAAACGAATCAGCTATCTGCGCATCCAGGCCGCCCGGCGACTCCCCTCCGACTTGCATACCATCTGGGCCGCCGAACAGTTCTTCAACTCCCTCAACGACGACGATCGGCTCGATAAAACCGAACTGGAAATGGCGCTCGATTGGGCCCGCGCGCTCGCCGAACTGGCCCAAAGCCCCGAATCCCGATATTATTACCACAGCATCTTGCAGCGCGTTGAACGGGTTGCCGCTCTGGTCTATCCTTATGGCGACCCCTTCAGTGCCGAGCTTGCCCGGATCATCGAAAATTTACCCGTGGATATGCCCTATGCTGCTATGGTATTGGGCCGACGGCTCTTCCAGGAAAAAAACTATCAAAAAGCCTTACAGTACGCCCAAACGGGCATCCGTAACCTGACGGAGAAGGACTCGGCCCAACTGTCGGCCGACCTGTATTTCCTCGAAAATGCCGCCGCCTGGAACGCCCACAACTGGCAAACCGCTTTCCTGGCGGCGCAAACCTTCCTCCGCCGACATACCGAAGATAACCGTAACGAAAAAGTTCTACAACGGGGGATACAGTCTGCTCTCAAAAGTTTGAATACCGACTCACCCGTGGATCTCGATGCCTTCATGCAGTTCCTGGATTTCGCCCAGCAGCATTGGCCTGAGCATCCCGAAGTGAAAAAAGCCCCTTGGTATCGGGGCTGGGTCTTCCTGGAAACCCAACGCTACGCCGACGCCTTCCGATTGCTGCAAAACGTTGCTTCCGATTCGACCGTCTATCCGCAGGCCCTGTATGGTTTAGCGCTGGCCTCGCTGAAACTGGCCCAAGACCTCCCCGGCGACAATACCCCCCGGAACCCGGACCGCCGACAACATTTGTATCAGGCGTCGGATTCGATCGCACGGTTCGTCACGCTCTCATCGAAAAACTCATCGCCTCCGCCAAAAGAACTGCAGACCGGTATCGTGGATGTAGGCCTGGCCGCCGCTCAAGCACTTCTGAAACTCACTCCACCAGACCCCAATGCCGCCCTTTTCCTCCTCGACGCCCTCGAACGATTGCCGAATATCACCACAACACGCGATCCGGCAGTGCTCTATAAATGGATATCTTCTCCTCTCGCTAAAAACTACGACGATTCTGAAAATGTCGAACGTCGTCTCTCCATACGCCTGGAAGCCAACGCCTATACCGATCAAATCGACCGCGTCGTCGAATTGCTCGATCTCCTCATTAAATTCAAAAACCATTCCGAGGTTTCTTTGCACGCCCTGATCCAGGCGGGAAATGTACTCGAAAAGGCCGCCTCCCAACCCGATCGCGACGAAGACTCGAAACGTATCTTCTATAACAATCTGATTGCGCTCTATCAATTTTTGTTGACGCAGGCGCAGCAAAAGAAATATCCCTTGTTGAGCGAGTCGGTCGTTCGACGGCGGTTGGCCCAAAACCTCGCCCACGCCGGCAGACGCCTCGACGCCGTCGATCAATATCACTGGATTCTGCAACACGAACCCGACCGCAAAACCGGCGACGTCAGACGCCTCCTCGCCCTCGTCTATGAGCAACTGGATCGCTTCGATGCCGCCCTCGAACAGTGGCGCATCCTCGCCAATGGTCTCGCCCCCGATACCGATCCCTGGCTCGAAGCCAACTATCATCTGATCCGGAACTACCTCCAGGCCCAAAATCCCCAACAGGCGCAAAAATTATTAGCCCTCTTTCAGTTACGCCATCCCCATATTGAATCACAAACCTGGCGGCAGCGATTTGCCGAACTGGACCGGAAACTCAATCCAAATCCAAAATCAAAATAACCGGTTTTAGCTTGCACTGGCTTGCCGTTAGGGTAAAATATCGGCGAAAATTGGGTTTCAAATTGCAAAAAGAGGTGATAAATTACTTCCTGCAGGAAAATCCTTGGCTGGGAAGGAAACTCATTTTTTTATGAAATTCGTTTTTGGGTAATTTGATATTGTTTCGAATTTAGGATTTAGTGCTTAGAATTTTTTATTAACGACGGGTGGCGCCGCCAAGCGACCAACGGGAGCTTGGGGGTGGAATATGCCCGTTGTAAGGTGAGTCCGTAAATGCTGCTCTACGCTATTCTTTTACTGATTTTAGGGATTGTCCTCGTCATGATGGAAGCCTTCGTTCCTTCTGGCGGAATTATTGGCGTCTTGGCGGCCATCGCTTTGGTCAGCTCGATGGTCTTCGCGTTCAAGGAAAGCGACGGCATCGGCTTCGCTTTTCTGGGCATCGTGGTCCTCTGCGTTCCCGCCGCGGTCATCATCGGCTTGAAAATATTCCCCAAAACCCCGATCGGACGACGCGTCATCCTGAAACCTTCCGTCGAATCCCCCGAAGAGCGCGGTAAGGCCGGCGTCTCCGAACAGGACTTTTCCCTCCTCCAGGGCAAACTCGGTAAATCCGTTACCCCCCTGCGACCTTCCGGCATCGTTGAGGTCAACGACCAACGCTACAGTGCCGTCGCCGAGGGCGAAATGATTGATAAAAATGTCGATATCACCGTCGTCAGAATCGAAGGCAACAGCATCGTCGTCGAACCGCGAGAAACCTGAGTAGGTTCTGTGGTTCCTTTTTAGCTGGTCTCGGTGTCGATTTTGGATAGAATACTTTAATGGGGTAATTGATATTTAAAAATTCGTACAGGAGAACAAATTATGAATCCTATCATGCTGGCGATGGAAACGTGGCAAGTTGTCGTTTTAGTGATTGCCCTGATATTCATTCTGATCCCGATTTTAATCGTGGCCAGTTTTATCAAGATCTGGATTCAGGCTCTTTCCAGTGGTGCGCGGGTGAGTTTCTTCAGTCTGTTCGGCATGTGGCTGCGGAAAGTGAGCCCCCAGTTAATCGTCAGTGCCCGCATTTCTGCCGTGCAGGCTGGCATTGAAAGTCTCAGCACGCAGCAACTGGAAAGTGTATTCCTCGTCCGCCGGGATCCCACCGACGTAATGACCTGCGTGAATGCTTTGATTATTGCCTTTAAGGCCAATATACCTATTACCTTTGCCGATTTGCAGGCCCATCATTTTGCCGGCGGAAACGTCATCACCCTGGTCCAGGCCATGATTGCCGCTCATCGTGCCAAGATCGATCTGAGCTTCGATGTCGCCCGCGCCATCGACCTGGCCGGCCGCGATATCCTCGATGCCGTCCAGACCACCGTCAAACCTAAAATCATCGATTGCCCCAGTCAGGACGCCACCGCCCGCATGAATATGCTCGACGCCGTCGCTAAGGATGGTATCCGACTGCTCGTCCGGGCTCGCGTCACTGTCCGTTCCAACATCGCCCAGTTGGTCCGAGGCGCCACCGAAGAAACCATCAT
>CAZNQT010000545.1:0-3475 GCA_964574885.1 uncultured Pirellulales bacterium | reverse complement strand
ATACTCCACCGCCATCTCCGACCGACGCCTATCCCGCGGTACGTAACGCAATTCCGTATCCAGCGCCCAGGCATGAATAGACTGACGATGTTCGCCTTCTTCTAAATCTTCACCCGAACCCCGGTAATTACCCGCATAGCTCTTGCCGCATTCCGTAACGAATTCACAGGTATATTGCAGATCGCGGTGAAAGAATTTCCCCCGGCTGCCCAATCCCACATACGACGAATCATAGCCAAATTTCTGATTAAGGAGGGTGAACTCGCCCGGATTCGCCGGATCGGGCACGGAGATGACGTGTTCCTGGCCGCCGTCTTTATCGATCTGTTCGAAGAAATACACAAACGGCTCATGATCCCGCCAGCCGTTGTAACGGAACTGTACGCCCCAGTAACATCGATCTTCCGTCGTATCGTCCGGGACCGAGCGGTCGATATTTTTCGTGCTCCCGATCGACTGGGCCCCCAGAAACGTAAACTGCCAGCCTCGATAATCCGTCGTAAACAATAACGCATCCAGAGGGACCGACATCGCCAAGCCCGTTCCAAACTCTACGTATTGACGGCCCAGACGTACCTGTATATCCAGATCGCTTGGCGACCAACCGTACGCCTTCCGCGCCCGCGATAATCGAAAATCATACCACCCACGCTCCAGATTCATACCTTCCCAGTCGCTGTCGTTGTGATAGTAGCTCGTACCGTGGTTCCAGTCCCAGTAATCCAGCTTACCGCGGGCGTAAAACTGGTGCACCTGATCCAGATTCAAAAAGCCCCATACCCGTAACTGCTGCCACCGCAGCGCGTGGTAACCGTCGTCTCGATTCGGCAGACCCCGTCTCACGTCTTCATCCACCGCCCAATAACTGCTGCGAAACCACCCGCCGTAGTCAAACGTTACCCGCTTGTCTGTCGGAACCTGCTCATCCATTTGCAGCCGGAATGGCTCTTCCAGAATCCGCTGACGCTGCGATTCGCCCACCTGACCGAATGCCGTTTCTGCTACCCAACTGAATCCCAGAACTCCTGTGAACAGCAGCGCCACTCCAATCCGAAGCGGATTCCCCCTCGGACCATATTCAATTCTGCCACGTCGAATTTTCATTTCTGTTTCCCTTTGCTTATCTTGATGCATGCAACTGCCGAATTTGCCCAATAACCGAAAAAAGCCTTTCTTACCGCCTACGCCTTACTTCAGGATGATCTCGGGATCGATTTGTATTTTTTTAGTATTGACGTCAGGTTTGTGATTTTGCAAATTCGGCGCCTCAAATCAAAGACCGATTCTCCGGACGGCATCCTGCCCACGCGATAAGCCTACTACTGGCTTCATTATATATCGGGCAATTATAGCATAAATCCATTGAAATTCATAGGTTATTTCTACTTCACCCATGCCCCCTTGGCAAGTAAAAACGCTCCCTTTTAGTCCGATAACCTAACCCGACACTGCCGGTACCATACAAGCGTTGGGTGGCGCCGCCAAGCATGTCCGCGAGCTTGGGGGGGGTATATACACGATGGGAATTTGTGTGCATTTTGCGCATCTTTTCCTAACCAAGATCCTAATCCGCTCCCGATCTCCGTGTCTGGGGCCAGCGCGCTGAATGGCGAACATTTGATTTCTCACAACTCACAACCCACAACTATCCACTTCTTCTATTCGTTATTCGGATTTCATCATTGATTTGTCATTCGGACTTCGTCATTCGTCATTCAATTCGAATCCAGGATACTCATAAACGCTTCCTGGGTGATTTGGACGTTGCCGATGGATTTCATGCGGCGTTTGCCGGCCTTTTGTTTTTCGAGCAGTTTCATTTTCCGGGTGACGTCGCCGCCGTAGAGTTTGGCGGTGACGTCCTTGCGGAACGCACGGATGGTTTCGCGGGCGATGATCTTGCCCCCGATGGCGACCTGTAAGGGAATTTCGAATTGATGGCGGGGAATGGTTTCGGCAAGTCGCTTGATGATCTTGCGGCCGCGGATTTCGGCGCGACTCCGATGCACGATGATCGACAGGGCCTCGACGGGTTGTTTATTAACCAGAATGTCGATCTTCACGAGGTCGCTGGCCTCGAAGCCGATGAATTCATAATCCATCGTGGCGTAACCATGACTGATCCCCTTGAGCAGATCGTAAAAGTCATAGACGATTTCAGCCAGCGGCGCCTTGAATTCCAGCATGACGCGGGTGGCGCTGAGGTAATCGGTTTTCATCACTTTACAGCGTCGCTGTTCGGCCAGTTCCATCAAAGGACCGATCGCTTCGGTCGGCGTAATAACTTCCAATCGTACGAAGGGCTCGCGCCATTCGGCAATATACGTGCGATCCGGCATCTCCGCCGGGGAATCGATGCGCTTGACTTCGCCGGAGGTCATAACGAGTTCATAACTGACGGTCGGGGCCGTCTGCACGATGTCGATATCGTTTTCGCGTTCGAGTCGTTCCTGGATGATTTCCATGTGCAACAGCCCCAGGAAACCACAGCGAAATCCGAATCCCAGGACCGGGGAGCTTTGCTGACTGAAGGTAAAACTGGAATCATTCAGTTGCAGTTTTTCCAACGCTTGACGAAGGTGATTATATTCATTAGCGGCGCCGGGGTAAAAATCGGAAAAAACCATTTGTGTCGGCGCCTGATAGCCGGACAGCGGTTTAGAGGCAGGATAGGCCTGATCGGTAATCGTCTCGCCAATAGTGACGTCTCGCAGTTGTTTGATATTGGCGATCACATATCCGACTTCGCCGGTCCCCAGGGTATCGACTTTGGTCATCCGGGGGGTGAATTTGCCCAGTTCCATGATTTGATAATCGCGACCGGCGGCCATCATCCGGATTCTCTGGCCTACCTTGAGTCCTCCGGCAAAAACACGTACGTAACAGATAACCCCGCGATATTCATCGTAATGGCTGTCAAACACCAGGGCCGTAGTAAGCTCTTTCGTTCGATCCGGGGGCGCCGGTAGAAGAGTAAGGATCGCCTGTAACAATTCGGGGACGCCCTGCCCGCTTTTGGCGCTGACCAGAAAACACTCTTCTTGTTTCAGGCCCAGGATATGTTCGATCTGCTCCGCGGCCAGATCCGGCTGTGCGGCCGGCAGATCGATCTTGTTTATCACGGGTATAATTTCCAGACCGTTCGCAATCGCCAGATACGCATTCGCGACCGTCTGCGCCTCCACCCCCTGCGCCGCATCCACGACCAGCAGCGCCCCTTCGCACGCCGCCATTGCCCGGGATACTTCGTAGTGAAAATCCACATGGCCCGGCGTGTCGATCAGGTTGAGCATATACTCCGTGGTACCTTCACGGTAGTTCATCGTAACCGCTGACGCCTTGATCGTAATCCCACGCTCTCGCTCGATGTCCATACTATCGAGCAGTTGCTCCTTAAAGTCCCGCTCCGAAACGGCCCCGGTTAACTGAATAAACCGGTCCGCCAGCGTACTCTTGCCGAGGTCGATGTGCGCCA
>CAZNQT010000544.1:0-3507 GCA_964574885.1 uncultured Pirellulales bacterium | reverse complement strand
CATGGACGTTGGAGCCGATTTTTTCGATCGCGCCGACAAACTCATGCCCGATGGACATGGGGGGCTTAATGGACTTTTGGGCCCAGTCGTCCCAGTTTTAAATATGTAAGTAAGTGCCGCAGATCGAGGTTTTTTGAATTCGGATGAGAACGTCATTGATCCCGATTTCCGGGGTGTCAATGTCCTCGAGCCATAAACCGACTTCCGGCTTTTTTTTCACGATGGCTTTCATAAATCATATCCTTAAAATTCGTAAGTCTTTTATAGATGACTATTTATAATTTTATCAGGCAAATTTGATTTTGTCCATTTCCGGTTGACGCCTTCGTCAATTTATTATATTATAGTAAACGGAATTTCAGTATAATGAATTTTAGAAGGCGGACAAGAGAAAAAACGGGACTCTGAGAAAAAAAGATTTGTAGGGATGAAAAACCAGAAGATCAAGCTGGGGAGCCAATTACGAGCGTATCGGTCGGCCCGGGGCATGACGCTGGAGCAGTTATCGCAAGCCGCGGGGGTATCCATCGCCATGCTCAGCCAGATTGAAAAGGAGAAAATCAATCCCACGGTAGCGATCATGCTGAAAATCTCCGATGCCCTGGACGTGGGGATTGCGGAACTCATTGATGATTCCGCGAAACGCAATATCCTGCGACTGATCCCCGTGAACGACGAGCACTATACCTTTCGCAAGGATAATTTATGTGAAATTCGCACCTTGAGTCCGTTGAATCTGGAAAAGAATATTGAATTTTATCGTTTGCTGCTGGAAGTGAAAGGACAATTGAATAGCGAGCCTCATTTTTTGGGGACGGAGGAATTTCTATATGCCGCCAAGGGCCGCTTTATCATTACCAGCGGCGAGGAACGTGCCAGTCTGTCCAAGGGAGATTCCATTCATTACCGAGCAGACATCCCCCACAGTATCCAGAACGTCGGCAAAGGTCAGGCGGAAGCGTTTTTGATCGTGCGATATCCGGGAAATCAATCCTAAGTTTCAACGGCGTACAATGCACACCCTATCTGACCTAGCCGGATACAATATGGTTTGCACTGTGTTTCTCATACCGTAACGGGAAGAAGTTAATCGAACGAGCCGAACCAGTTTGCTAAATGAACAAATTTCTCGACCGGCAGGGTTTCGGCGCGGGCGTTCAGGTCGATTTGAAGTTCTTCGGATAACCGCACGGGATCATATTCGATCTGCCCTAATTTTAGGCAGCTTTTGATGGTTTTGCGGCGGTGGCCCAAAAGCAGATCGACAACTTTTTTCAGGTTATTCATATCTCGAATCCGAGCACATAGATTTTCATCTCGCTGCCAACGGATCATAGCGGAATAGACGTTGGGCATGGGCCAAAAGGCCGTCGGCTTAATCTTGCGGAACTGTCGTACCTGTCCGGTGGTCTGCAACAAGATGCTCAAAGAGCCAAAATCCCGGGCGTCCGGAACCGCAATCATGCGAGCGGCCACTTCCAATTGCACGGTGACGAACATGGCTTTACACGTTAAGTCGCCAAGCAGTAAGTTGATCATTAACGGTGCGGAAACCTGGTAGGGTAAATTCGCGATTAAAAAGAAAGGGCCTTCTAACTCGGCCTGGCTGGACGCGATAGCATCCAGAACCTCGGGATGGACGGCGCTCTTCGAAGATAAGATGTCCGTATGGAACAAGGTAACGTTGTTATGTGGTTGTAATTCATCGGCGGCGATGGCAGCGAGCGCCGGATCGATTTCCACCGCGATGACTCGTCCCGCTCTCGGAGCCAGCAGATCCGTCAGGGATCCGGTCCCGGCGCCCACTTCGAGGACGGTTTCGTTGCCTTGCAGTTGGGCGGCGTCGGCCAATAGACGCATCAGGTTCAGGTCGATCAGAAAATGCTGGCCCCACAGCCGCCGCGGTGTGATACCCGCCCGTTCCAGGAATTGCTCCAACTGTTGTTTGGTATGCGGCACGGAAGGTAAATTCGATTTGCTTAGGGTTTTATTTTTTACTATTCACTTTCAGCTTTTTACTTTCCAATTTCTTTTCCGCCATATCACAAGCTACCAGGATGGCGGCTTTCATACTGTCGGCGCAGGCCCCGTTTCGTCCGACAATATCAAAGGCGGTTCCGTGGTCCGGACTGGTGCGGATAATCGGCAAACCCACGGTGACGTTTACGGCCTTGTCGAAGGCCAGCATCTTAATGGGGATCAGTCCCTGATCGTGATACATGGCGACGATGACATCCCACTTTTTATTTAGGGCCTGGTGAAAAAGGGAATCGGCCGGGAAGGGACCTTCCACGTCAATGCCCGCCTCCTGCGCCATGAGAATCGCCGGTTTGATGATTCGGTGTTCTTCGTCGCCGAAACGATCGATTTCTCCGGCGTGCGGATTCAGGGCCGCAACCGCAATTTTCGGTTTCTCGATCCCGAACCATTCTTTGAGCGCATCGTTGGCCAGGTCGATCGGTTCAAAAACCCGACCGATGGTGAACTTATGGCGAATCTCAAATAAGGCCTCATGAATCGTTGCTAAAATCACTCGGAAGGGTCCCCCCACGAACATCATCCCCACTCGTTTGGAACGGCTGTGTTTCTTCAGCAGTTCGGTGTGTCCGGGATATTTACAACCGGCCAAATGCCACGATTGCTTGTTAATCGGCCCCGTGACGATCGCATCGATTTTGCCCGCCAACGCGTCGGTGACGGCGTCTTGAATAAACTGTAGCGACGCCTCTCCGCCAATCCTGGTGGCACATTTGTTTTGTGCGCCGCCCAGCCAACTGATTTCGTCATAGTCGGCGACCACAACGCTCTGGGGGAACCGGCGGGTAATTCGTTCGTGCTGATCGCGCCACCAGAAGACGTCCAATTCCGCCAGGTCCGCCGCGTAAGCCAGGAGTTCATTTAGGCCGTAAATAACAAACCGCGCCCGACGCCGAATCTCCGGTTCGGCCAGCGCCTTGACGATCACTTCGGCGCCGATCCCCGCCGGATCGCCCATCGTGATCCCGATTACCGGTTTGTCCATTCCTAATAAAGACATCAAAAATATTTTCCTGTTAATCCAGTACTACCTTGCGAATTCGCTACGTAGCACAAGTGATCCTGTCTAAAAGTACGAAGCGGCAGGTCCCGTATGAAGACCCGCCGCTGGATCAATTCTCCTGATCTTGCTCTCTACCTATATTATACAACAATCTGCATTTTATGCAAACCCTTTCGCCCGAAGTTTTTCCAGCGTTAAGGCGCCATCTGCTTTACTATCGGCAAGTATCTGGTTTACACGTTTTACAATCCATTTGCTCACGAGATCCGCTTCCAGGTTTACTTGATCGCCGACGCGTTTTTGCTTTAAATTGGAATCGGCCAGCGTCGTGGGGATCAAGCTCACGGTGAAATGATCCTGCGCCACGTTAACAATCGTTAAACTAACGCAATCCACCTCAACCGAACCCTTGAGAATGACATTCTCCAGAAACGCGGCATCCGCATTAATGGACAGCACATATTCCG
>CAZNQT010000543.1:0-3509 GCA_964574885.1 uncultured Pirellulales bacterium | reverse complement strand
CCTGATAACCGGCGTCGATGTGGTGATCGGCAGAATCCGTAAGGAACTGCAAAAACTGGATCAGGACCAAAATACGGTAATCATCCTGATCGGCGATAATGGTTTTTTCCTGGCCGAGCACGGCTTTGCCGGTAAGTGGTACGGACACGAGGAATCGATTCGCGTGCCGTTGTTTATCTACGATCCTCGACTTCCGAAAATCCAGCGGGGCCAGCGCCGACCGGAATTCGCCCTCAATATCGATATCGCACCGACGGTCCTGGACTTGGCGGGCGTGGACATCCCCGATCGGATGCAGGGGCGCAGTTTATTGACGTTGGTGCGGGGCCAGCGAATCGGATGGCGCCGGGATTTCTTCTACGAACATCTGTTCGAACACCAATTCCAGGGTGTCAACAATATCCCGAAATCGGAGGGCGTCGTGACGAAACGATTTAAATACTTACGGTACACGGAACAGAAACCGGTGTATGAAGAATTGTACGACCTGCAGAACGATCCGCACGAAGAAAAGAATCTCGCTAAGGATAAGACGTATCAACAGACATTGGAAAAACTACGCACCCGCTGCGATACGTTCTGCAGGATATGTAAATGATCCAGGATAAGGTAACCGCCTCCATCGTGGGAATCGATCTTGGAACCGGTTACGTCATAGGATGGATGAAAAACAATAGGGGAAAAAGAGGAGTTGATCATGGCAGGACTCAATCGACGAGAATTCATTACATCCATTAGCGCCGGTGCTGCGGCGCTGGCTCTACAGCCCGTTTTTACCCTCGGTAAGGCCAAATCCCGAAAACTGAATTTTATGTTTATCCTGATCGATGACATGGGTTGGCCGGACCTCGGATGTTACGGAAACCCATTCCACGAGACGCCGAATATCGACCGTCTGGCGCGACAGGGTATGCGTTTCACCGATGCGTACGCTGCCTGTCCCGTCTGTTCGCCGACGCGGGCGAGTATTCTTTCCGGTGAGTATCCGGCGCGGGTGGGCGTCATAGATTTCATCCCCGGTCATTGGCGTCCCTATGAAAAACTGCGCGTGCCGAAAAACCGCACCCAGTTCCTGCCGCTAGAGGTCACCACCATCCCCGAAGCCCTCAAATCCGCAGAGTACGTCTCGGCGATGATCGGTAAGTGGCACCTCGGCGGCAAACAGTACGCGCCGGAAAAACAAGGATTTGATTTCGTACGCCAGAGCGGCAGAAATCAAAACGACAAACGAGTGACGGCCTTTACGGATTTCGCCCTGGAATTTATCGAGCAGAACCAAAACAAACCCTTCTTTCTCTACCTCTCCCATCATACCGTGCATATTCCCCTGGAAGCGCCGAAAGAACTGATAGAAAAATATCAAAACAAACCCAAACCATCCGTCGGCGTCAATAATCCGGTCTATGCCGCCATGATCGAACACCTGGATCGCAGTATCGGACGCCTGCTGCAAAAACTGGACGAGCTGAAACTCCGGGAGAATACCGTGGTAATCTTTTTCTCCGATAACGGCGGTTTACGACAGCACTACCAGAAGATCGGCCCGATCGTCTCGTCCAATACCCCCTTGCGCGATGAGAAAGGCACCTTGTACGAAGGCGGCATCCGTGAGCCGTTGATCGTCCGTTGGCCGGGCGTCGTCCAGCCGGGCAGTACCTGCAGCACCCCCGTCATCAGCGTCGATTTCTATCCCACCCTGCTGGAAATCGCCGGCGTCGCGAAACCGGATCATCAGGCACTCGACGGAGAAAGTATCGTACCTTTATTAAAACAAGCAGGCCCACTCCCAGAACGAGCCTTGTACTGGCACTATCCGATGTATCATCATTCCGCGCCGGCCGGCGCTATCCGGCAGGGCGACTGGAAACTGATCGAATTCTTCGAAGACGGACGACTCGAACTGTACAATCTGAAGGAGGATATCGGCGAAACGAAGAACCTGACGCAATCGAAACCACAAAAGGCCAAAGAACTGCACCAAAAATTACTCACCTGGCGTACATCCGTGCACGCCGATATGCCCCAACCCAATCCGGATTTTGACCCGGCCAAACGAAACGAATGGGGCATCCATCCCGACCGACAGCCCCCTCGTAAAAAATAATCAGACCGACAGGTTCGCCAGTTCCTGCCGGGCTTTTTCCTCCTTCACAAAAAAGAACAGAATTCCACCAATAATAAATAGAAGAGAAACGGAGGAGATACTGATTCGAGTCGCCAAGAGGCTTTCGCCGCCGCATGATTTCACCAACAAGCCGACGCTGCCGATGAGAATAGGCCCCAAGACAACGGCGAATTTACCCAGCATATTATAGAAACCGAAAAATTCGGCGGATTTATCCACGGGAATAATTTTACCATAGAACGAGCGACTCAGTGCCTGTATGCCTCCCTGAAACAGTGCGATAACCACCGCCAGGATATAGAACTCGTTCTTGTTGTCCATAAAAGCCGCAAATATAGTAACCAGAATATATGCCAGAATAGCAAGATAAATGGCGCGTTTGTCACCGATCCGGTTCGCCACATAGGTAAAAGCCAGTGTAGCGGGAAATCCGACAAATTGCACGATCAGTAAGGCCGTGATCAAATCCTGATTTTCAAAACCCAGTGCCTTTCCGTAATTGACTGCCATGCGAACTATGGTATCTACGCCATCAATGTAAAACCAATAGGCTATCAGGAATAATAACAAGGTTCGCATACGACGAATTTGGGCCAGAGTTCCCTTTAGTTGAACCAGTCCTGCCTTAACCGATTTCCAACCTCTTTGGGCCTGGGGATCGACGGGCTCCTTCACAAACAGAAACAGCGGCAGCGAAAAAACCGCCCACCAGATTCCCACGGTGAGAAAGGAAAATTTCACTGCCTGCGACTCATTGGCAAAACCGAACCGTTCCGGCTTCAGTGTCATCCAGACATTGATCGCAAAAAGAATCCCTCCGCCTAAATACCCCAGCGAAAATCCCAGGGCGGACACGGTATTCATTTTCTTTTTAGAGGCTACGCCGGTCAGCAAGGCATCGTAAAATATGTTTCCGCCGGAAAATCCTATGGCGGCGAAAATATATAACACTATCGCCACTTCCCAGTTCCCTTGGGATACCAGGGATAAACAACACGTCATGACTATTCCCAGATAGGCGAAAAACAGTAGAAATTTCTTCTTCGTCGTCCCCCGATCGGCGATCGCCCCCAAGACCGGCGCCGACAATGCCACCAGGATTCCCGCCAGGGAATTGGCCGCCCCTAAGCGAAACGTACTTACCGTTTGATCGACTTCGGTACTCCAATACTCATTGAAGAAGATGGGAAAAAAGCCCGCCATCACCGTCGTCGCAAACGCCGAATTCGCCCAGTCGTACAGGCTCCAGCAGAGGATGGTTTTTTTAGTATCGAGGGGCATATTATTCATGGATTTTTGCTAAACATTGTGCCCGCAATGCGCCACCTGCTAGAGTCAAATCCCGGTGGGGGGTCCGCCCGCACAAAGCCAAAATGGAATTGAA
>CAZNQT010000542.1:0-3547 GCA_964574885.1 uncultured Pirellulales bacterium | reverse complement strand
GCTGGGACGAGTTCGTCGATCCTCCTCCGCCGCCGCCTCCGCCTCCCCCGCCCGCAGCCGCCAGATCTTCGGGATCGCGCTTTCCTTAAACCCTTCCACCAACACGAGATCCGTTTTTTTACAAAACAAACCCAATTCCTGATCCAGACTGAATCCCCCCGTTTGGTGCCGCTGCATGAAGAGAGACCGTCCATCGTACCCTACCACGTCGGCGCCGGCCTGAAAAAACCGATACGTATCCGTGCCCGGAATATCGGTTTCCACCGGCTCGTTGTGATGTTTGACGACCCCCACCGAGTACCCCTCCGCCGTCAGCGCCTCCAGCAACTGCTCGATCAGCGTCGTCTTGCCCGACTTCTTATACCCGCAGATCCCCACGCAAATCGGCTTTGCCTTACCCATCGTGACGCCTTTCCTGTGAACGCAGGCTCATAGTGTAACGAAGGGACGTGATAACCGACAGGAAATTTCTTACAAGATCGTGGCGGAATCGGTCGCGAGGCTTTCCAGGATCATACGCATTTCTTCTTCCCCCGGCGGCATGCAGATATAATTATTGGCTCCGAGGGATACGGCCTGGTGCCCGTTGCCGATCTCGTCGCACAGCGCGATCACCGGCAGGCCGTCAAAATACTTCAGAATCTGCTCGAACTCTCCCTTGGGCATAGCGTCGAAATCAACAAAGATCAGATCGTATTCCTTCTCGGGGTGATTCCTGGCTTCTTCCAGATTCGATGCCGACTGCGCCATGTAGCCATGCTCTTCCAATTGATACGAGATAAGATTTATCTTGGTATTGTTCCCGCCGAGGATTAATGCCTTCGACGTAGCGCCGCGCTGGTCTTGGCAGCGTACGACGTGTCCGACCAGAGCCCGCTCGATGGCATGAAAGATAAACTCCTCGCGGATCGCTCCATTGACTCGCGTCGTGCATTCATCCACGCCGGCCTGTAAGAGCGGAAATCGATCCGCATCATGGTCCACGATGGCCAGGGTGGCCAATCCCGGCGGGATCTTTTTCAGTTCCGCGAGCACATTTTTATCTTCGCAGATATCGGAGCCCTGGCAGAAGATGGCCAACTGCGCCGACACCTTTTCGGCGGTACGCAGGGCTTCCTGAACGGCCGTCAGGCGTTTGACCTGATACTCCGCGGCTTTGATTTTCCCCAGCAGTTGCGTCGTCTCCTCCGAATCCGGTCCTACCACGAGGATCAGAATCGACGCTTTTCTATGCAGCCTGCTGCGCATCTTGGCGATCTTCTCTTCCTGCAAGCGGATACGGCGGACCTCATCCTCACCGAGACTGCGACAACCGATCTCCAGCCAACTACCGTCCTGGTTAACCATCTTCCGCATGCGGACGACTTCCATGACGCTGCGTTTAATCTTGCCGCCCGGCGCCGCAAACGTCACTTCGACTACGCGGGCCGGAATGAATTTCGGATCCACGATGAGTTTCATACCGCTGCGGGATACGTCGCAAATCGTGACGCTGAATTCTTTCCGCTCCCCCGGTTTGACGTCCGTCACCCGCGTGAGGGTGCCCAGCATTTTCGTCTCGAACCGAGGTTCCTTCCGCTGCTTGCGACCTTGCAGGTCATTCCACTGCCCGGCGTTGATCTTGCCGGCGACGATCTTTTCCCGGACCAGGTGCTCGAGAGTTTCCAGATCCTTTACCGAGCAGGCTTCCAGAAGTTCTTCTATCTTTTTCAGGCTCATCCACGGTCCCTTATGTACATACCTTGACCCTAATCCCACATATGGTAAATTCGGTTAGGAGCGATTCCGACTTCATCAGGAAATGAGTAATTTTTAGATAAGGTCCGGATAAAAAAGTGGATTTGCGGTATAATGCCGGGAAAATTTGAACAAGTACCCTGATACTTACCGAATCGAGTTATACAATGAGCGAACATCAAACGGATCGTCACGAATGGAAAGAAACGGCGCATCATCATTTTCAGCGTTGGGCCCATCACTACGACCGCACGGTCATCAACTATTTGTTATTTCGGCCTTGTTATCGCCGCGTGTTGATTCAACTGCGGCACTGGCAGCGACGTGGATTCGACCGCCTGCGGATCCTGGATATCGGCTGCGGCACCGGCAGCCTGCTGATCCAGAGTTTTCTGCACGGTCCGAAGATTCGTTCCGCCGTCGGGCTCGATATGTCCCCGAATATGATCGAATACGCCCAGCGAAAGGTTCCCGTCCTAGGCCTGGACGATCGCTTACGATTTATGATCGGCGATTCGGAACATCTGCCCTTTGAGGACAATTGCTTCGACGTGATCACCTGCTGCAATTCGTTTCATCATTATCCGCATCAGCCCCAGGCGATACGCGAGATGTATCGGGTGCTGGATCGCGACGGGCGGCTGATTCTGATCGACGGTCATCGCGACGACCCCATCGGATTCTTTATCTTCGACGTTTGCGTCGCCCGCGCCGAAACCCACGTTCATCACTGTTCGGACCAACGGTTTCGCGATCTCTTTATGGAGGCCGGTTTTGGTCGAATTCACCAGCAGGTCTTCGGCATCACGCCGCCGGCGATTATGAATATCGCCTACACCGATAAATAGATCCGGAGGATGGTTCCCTGGAAATCGTGCCGGCACAGCTAGACGATGCTCGCGAAATTCTGCAATTGCAAAAATGGGCCTATCAAAGTGAGGCCGCGTTATACGATGATTATACTCTGCCGCCCCTGGTACAAACCCTCGAGGAAGTCCAGGCCCAGTTCCACGATCACGTGTTCCTCAAAGCCGTCGAAGATGGAGTGATTATCGGATCGGTTCGGGCGATGGCAAAGGACGGCGTCTGTCACATCGGTCGGCTGATCGTCCATCCGGATCGCTTAAATCAGGGAACGGGAACTGCTCTCCTGCGCGCCCTCGAAGCTCGGTTTCCCGATGCCGTTGGTTTTGAGTTGTTTACCGGCAGCAAGAGTCAAAAGAGCCTGCATCTTTATGACAAACTCGGATACCGTCCTTTCCGCCGGGAACAACAAACCGATAAGGTCGAACTGATCTTTCTCAAAAAAGACAATCCTGCAAGGTCCCGCTAAAGATTCTCCACGGTTCGGGTGGTATGGACAAGCCTTCGCTTGGCCATGGCAAATCAGATGCATGCATCGACAAGGAAGCATTTCCTGCTTCAGGCGATTTAGTCACATAAATTATCCGTGCAAGTCCGTCTTATTTGTGGTATCTGTGTTTCTTTGATTAAGGAACCAGAAACCAGAAACCAGGAACCAGAAACCAGGAACGATTTTGATGAGTGCAGCGAAGGAAATTGAGACCGGTACGAAATTCACCCCGAAATTCAACGCACACGGGCTGATCCCCGTTATTGCCCAAGACGCCGACAGCGGCCAGGTGCTGATGATGGCGTTTATGAACAACGAAGCGTTGGCGAAAACCAGGGAGACGGGAAAGGCAACGTATTATTCCCGTTCTCGTAAGAAGCTCTGGACCAAAGGCGAGGAATCCGGCCACGTTCAGCAGGTACGGGAGATCCTCGCGGACTGCGACCAGGATTGTCT
>CAZNQT010000541.1:0-3569 GCA_964574885.1 uncultured Pirellulales bacterium | reverse complement strand
ATGATGCGATTTACCAAGATGCACGGGATCGGGAATGATTACGTATATGTGAACTGGTTCGAGGAGCCGGTGATGAATCCGGCGGAGTTGGCCCAAACGGTCAGCGATCGTCATTTCGGGATCGGCTCGGACGGTTTGATCCTGATCCTGCCGTCGGAGCAGGCGGACGTGCGCATGCGGATGTTCAACGCGGACGGTTCGGAGTCGGAGATGTGCGGCAACGGCGTGCGCTGCCTGGCGAAATATGCCTTCGAGCATGGTTTGGCATCCGGCAGGACCTGTGCACCGTCGATAGGGGCAACCCTGCTAAAAAACTTTATCCCCGAAGCGGATGCCCTGCGCGAAATCACCGTCGAGACGGGTAGGGGAGTGCTGACGCTTTTGCTGGCCATCATAAACGATCGGGTCGAACGGATTTGTGTGGATATGGGCGAACCGATTTTGTTGCCGGCGCAGATTCCCGTCAACGTAACGGGTCAGCAGGCGGTCGGGATACCGTTTCAGGCGAATGAGGAGAATTACCTGCTGACCTGTGTGTCCATGGGCAATCCACATGCAGTGTTTTATACGCCCACTGTAGCCGACGTCGAACTGGAGCATCTCGGACCGATAATCGAACATCACGAGTTATTCCCGCAACGGATCAACGTGCATTTCGTGCAGGTGGTTTCACCGAACGAAGTGAAGATGCGGACCTGGGAGCGGGGCAGCGGCATCACGCTGGCGTGCGGTACGGGCGCGTCGGCGGTGTGTGTGGCGGGAGTATTGGCCAGTAAAACCGAGCGGAACCTGCGGGCCCATCTGCCGGGGGGCGACCTCCAATTGCAATGGAACGAACAGGATAATCACGTCTATCTCGTCGGGCCGGCGGTGGAGGTATTTACGGGCGTTTGGAAGGTCGGATAGCGGATAGCGGATAGCGGATAGCGAATAGGAAGGGAGATTCTTCGCTCCGCTCAGAATGACGAAGTAAAAGGTAGGCATAGCCTACCCTACTCGGACTCAGAATGACAAATTATCTGTCTTTTCGACAAGGCATAGTATCGACTGTAGTATTGAGTTCGATTATGCGGCGGGGAAAATTTTATATCTATCTAATTTTTATCCATTTCTTTTTTCGCTCGCCGCGGATTTATATCTTATGCTTGAGACATGAAAGGTCCCAGGGAAATCTATTTGCCGCTATGTTATCGGTCTTCAACCCTGATCGTGCTGGCGCTGCTGGCCGTGCTGGCGCTGGGACTGCTGTTTTGTAATCTCTATGGAAACGGGTATGGCGCCGTCTCGCTGGGGGCCAATCTATTGCTGATCCTGGGCCTGACGATGTCCGGTTCTTTGTTCGCGGTCTCCGTCTGGTGTCGATTCCGCTACTGTCTTCCCATTCATCGGTTGCTTACGGAAATGCGCGAACTGCGGAACGGCACGCGGTCGGAGCCGATTCCGGTGCGGAAAAGCCATCTTATCGCCCAGTTGACGCGAGAGTACAATCGACTCTATCATGCTCTGGAGCATACCCGTGGGGATCTGGAACACGCCCGAAGTCTGCTGGAGCGGAAAGTCAATGACCATACGAATAAATTGCAGTGTAATATTCGTCAGTTGGAAAAAAAGGCCGATACCGATCGGTTAAGCGGACTGACAAATCGCAATCGATTTCAGGAACGATTGGAAGAAATGTTCGAAGATGCCAAACTGAGTTCGTCCGATCTGGCCTGCCTCATCATCGATATCGATAATTTCAAGACCGTGAACGACTGCCTCGGTCACACCGTAGGCGATAACGTCATCGCCTTTGCCGGTCAACTGCTGCGCGCCACGATCCGAACGGGCGATTTGGCGGCACGGTTCGGGGGGGATGAGTTCATACTGCTTTTGCCCGGCTGCAATGATAAACAGGCCCGGGTAATCGCCGAACGCATTCGCGTCCTTTTCTCTCGGGAATCGTCCCATCTGATTCCTCAGGACAGCGAGAAGAAGTATTTTCCCGAAGAGGATTCGGATGATATCTCCTCGAATATTCGCTGTCATCTCAGTATCGGCATCGCAACGGTACAGAAAAATTACCCTCATTCCCCTAAGCATCTGATCGAGTTGGCCGATCAGGCACTCTATCGGGTCAAGCAGAACGGTCGCAACGCCGTCGCCACCTGTACCTGCTAAATCCTATTCCGGATGAACCGGTAAATCCTAAGCACGAAATCCTAAATCCGAAACAATATCAAATTACCCAAATACAAATGTTCAAAACGATGGGTGGTGCTGCCAAGCGAGTCCGTAAGCTTGGGGGTGATATATACACGATAACACTATTTTTCAACGTTTTATCGTAAGTATAAGTTTCAATGTGTTTAACGCTTGGGGACTTCCAGCAAAAAAATTGGGGAATATCATTTTTGCCTGCTGGTAACCGGGAATGGGAAAAACGCATTCTCCTATTACGAAAACTCTCCCATGTCGGTTAATCATCTAAAGGATATAGCCCTTTTGATAGCAGCCTTTAAGTTGCCCCAGGGAATTTATGTGCATTTTACGCATCGTTTCCTAACCAAGATCCTATACGCTAAACACTAAACGCTAATCACTAAAAACTATCCACTATTCACCATCTTTTTTCTGGCAATCGCGCGCTCATATTGGTACCATCCTTTCAGTGAGTAAAAAATAATCCAGGGTAATGGATTCTAAGTAATTATGTTTCAAAACGTTAGGAGTGCGATGATGTCGGCAAAACTCATCAAAGGTAAAGAGATCGCGGCGCAGATTCGCCAGGAAATTTCCCAACAAGTGGCAGCCTTACAAGCGGAAAAAGGGATCGTCCCGGGGCTGGTTACGATCCTGGTGGGCGAAAATCCCGCTTCGGAGAGTTACGTCCGCGCCAAGCAGAAGACCTCCCATGACCTGGGCTTTCATTCCCTCCAGGAAAATCGTCCCGCCGATATTTCGGAAGACGATCTGTTACAGCTCGTACGGAAATATAACGAAGATGACACAATCCATGGCATCCTCGTACAATTACCCCTGCCCAAACATATCAACGAAACGAAAATACTCTATGCCATCGATCCGGATAAGGATGTCGATGGTTTTCATCCGGTCAACGTGGGACGCATGGTAATCGGCGAACCGGCCTATTTACCCTGTACGCCCTATGGCATTCAGCAGATGCTGATACGCAGCGACGTCCAGACGGAGGGAGCGGAAGTCACGATTATCGGCCGCTCCAATATCGTCGGCAAACCTATCGCCAATATCCTCCTGCAAAAAGCGGACGGCGCCAACGCCACAGTGACGATTTGTCATACCCGTACGAAAGATCTCGCTGCGCACGCCCGTCGCGCCGACATTCTGATCGTCGCCGCCGGTCGCGCCAAGGCCGTCACCGCCGATATGGTCAAACCCGGCGCCGTGGTGATTGACGTCGGCGTCAACGAAGTCGGCCGTACTGAAGAAGGTAAACGCATTCTTGTCGGCGACGTTGATTTCGACGCCGTCAAGGAAGTGGCCTCCGCTATCACCCCCGTTCCCGGCGGCGTCGGCCCCATGACCATCACTATGCTCATGCTCAACAC
>CAZNQT010000540.1:0-3579 GCA_964574885.1 uncultured Pirellulales bacterium | reverse complement strand
CAGGGGAATGCACTGGGCGAGCCCGCCGCCGGCAGCGGACCCCTTGATGTTGAAGGTCGGCCCGCCGCTGGGTTGTCGGATTGCTCCGACGACGTTTTTGTTGATCTTGCCGAGGCCTTCGACGAGTCCCATCGAGGTAGTGGTTTTGCCTTCGCCGAGGGGGGTCGGCGTGATGGCGGTGACGTCGATATATTTACCCTGGGAATTCTTTTCGAGGCGTGCCAGGACCTTTTGGTAATCCACGCGCCCGAGGAACTTGCCCATCGGGATTAACTCTTCGTCCGCCAGTCCCAGTTCCCCGGCAATCTGTTCGATGGGTTTCATGGTCGCTTCGGCGGCCTCGGCGATCTCCCAATCCTTCATCTTGACCGGATCCAGCACAGGTTTACTCATAAGGTTACCTCCGTTTCCATTGATAGGCATCCATTTGTGAACAGTCTCCGTAGAGACAAGTTGACCACATGCACGAGTATATTCCAATCATACGCGGAAGCAGCATAAGGTGATTTCGATCACTTTTCAATGGTATTTTTCGGATTTTGCCGTATTCTATCGGCCATGGCAGACGAGTCGATGCATGTGAGTACGCACCAATACGTAAGGAATTTGGAAATCGCGTATGAATATGATCGGTATTTTGCGTCCAATGAGCTTTTCAAATACGATTCTGAGGTTCTGGACCAGTGGTTCGATACACCAGGACAGTTAATCGATTTCGGTTGCGGGACGGGACGTCATGTCGTGCAGTTCGTGCGGCGGGGCTTCGAGGTAACGGGGATCGATCTGTCGGAACATATGCTGGCCATTACGCGAGAGAAGCTACAGCGGGAGAATTTATCGGCGCGGTTGATGCAAGCGGATTTCTGCGACGACCTTTACGGTTCCCACACCGTCGGCGGGACACCGGAATCGCAGCGTTTCGACTATGGTTTGTGTATGTTCAGCACGCTGGGATTGATCTACGGAGGGGAGAATCGACGGCGATTTCTGGATAACGTTCGTCGTTTGTTAAAGCCTTCCGGTCAGTTGGCACTGCACGTGCACAATCGGGGGCATAACTGGTTCCGTCACGAAGGGCGCATGTTCCTGGCGGGTAATTATATTCGCACGCGGCTGGGGCGGGCGGAGATCGGGGATAAATATATATCTTTCTATCGCGGTATTGTCCGCATGTATATTCACGTGTTCAGCCGGGCCGAGATCGTTCGATTGCTGGAAGAGTGCGGTTATATCGTGGAGGAACTCATCGCGTTGAATTCACGCCGCAACGGTCCGCTGGAGACAAGGTGGTTTCGCGATCTGAGGGCGAACGGTTTTCTCATACGCGCAAGCGTCAATCCAAAAGAACCATACAAACGAATACAGAATCCCTAAGTAGAAACGTAAAAAGAATCATAGAATACGGGCAAACCACCAGCCCCAAGCTCGCAGACTCGCTTGAGGCTGCCACCCAACGGATGTGGGAAATCACCATCCACCTCGCAGACTCGGTGGTTGCCACACGGATTATTGATGCTTTGAAACATTATGTGTTTCTATTTAGGTGAGAAATGATTCCGATATTTTAGGGAATGCATTCGGGATCGAAGGGATTGCCGCATTGGAGCCATTGCTGCACATAGACGTTAAAGTCTTCAAGGTTTACCAGGCAATCGTTGCCGGCCAGTTCCGCCGAGAGGGGACAGGGATTGGTCGAGTCGGACGCGAGCCATTGTTCACATAGAATGGCGAGGTCTTCCAGATTGTTGACACAATCGCCGTTCAGGTCCGTGTTAAGCGTACAGACAAAGATCGTAAAGGGATTGTCACTGGAATCGCCAATGTTGGTTTCCTGTGCATTGCGCAAGCGGACGCGGCAGAGATCGGAGGTGACGGCGGGAATAGTCCATTCGTAGCTGCCGGTGTTGCCGGTGTTGGCCGGATTCACGGGCATCCAGTCATAGCCATCATCCGTGGAGTACTCGATGATAACCTGATCGATGAGTCCGCGGCTGCGCCAGCAAACGGCGGTCTGCGCGCCGGCCTGGAAGAGTTCGTGGCCATTGGGATCGATCAGAGACAACCCAACAAGTCTCAGACCCAAACTGTGATAGTACCCGGCAGCAATAGAGGTGAAATCCTGCTGGGATTGCAGGTCGATTTGTCCATTGGTGTTCATTCCCCAGCCGAGGACTGTTCCGTTCGATTTCAAGGCGAGGCTGTGGTAGCCGCCGGCAGCGATGGCGAGAAAATCGTCGTCGGTGGATACATCGGTCTGACCATAGTCATCGTCGCCCCAGGCGACGAGAGAACCATTGGCTTTCAGGGCGAGGTTATGATGGGCGCCGGCGGCGATGGCGACGATATCATTGGCATCGGGCGGAATGTCGATTTGGCCCTTGCCGTTATAGCCCCAGCCGACGACGGAACCGTCGGATTTGAGGGCGATACTGTGTGCCCAGCCGGCGGCGACAGCAATGTAATCATTCCCGGCGGGAACGGTTGCCTGCCCGGACGTATCCTTTCCCCAACCGACGAGAGAACCATCGTCTTTGATCGCGAGGCTATGGTATCCACCGGCGGCAATGGCGACAAAATCATTTCCAACCGGAACAATGATTTGGCCATCACTGTTACTCCCCCAACTGAAAAGGGAACCGTCTTTTTTTAACGCCAGACTGTGCTCATAACCGGCAGCGACGGCGACATAATTGTTTCCGGCAGGTATTTCGCTCTGATTTTTATTGTTCCGCCCCCAGGCAGCAAGAGATCCGTCGAGACGAAGGGCCAGAGAGTGAAAACCGCCGCCGGAGAGGGTAACGAATTCATCCCCCCAGGGCGCCTCGGTTTGCTCATAGGCGTCCTGGCCCCAGGCAGTCAGAGCGCCGACGGCGTGGATGGTAAAAAATTCGTCACTGGTATCAGAAACGTCAGGGGCGTCCGAAGCGCTGATTCGCAGCAGGCATTGCTCGGAATGAGCAAGCGGGATAAGCCAATCGTAGCTACCGGAATTTTGTTGATTGGGAGGATCGACCGGGATCCAGAGGTCGCCATTATCCGGGGAATATTCGATCAGAACGTCATTGACGTCCGGGGTGCTCTGCCAAGTTACGGAATGGGTTTCACCGCTGAGCAGGATTTCCCCGCCATTGGGATAGAGCAAGGTCAGTGAAGATGTCGCTTCGGCAATAGAAACAATAGAATAAAACAGGAAAATTACACTGACGACCACCAAAATAAAAGACAAACCGGAACCCTTGGGAACACATCCATGCGTTTTCATAGGCTATTCTCCTCCATGAGCGCCTATTGGGGCCGGTATAACTGTTCTAACCGGACTCACTGGTCATAATAGATACTTTAACTGCCCCAGTATAACCGGCGTCGCGAGGATGTCAAATACATCAAAAATCAGAAATGTGGGGTTGTATTTGCCGATAACAGACGATATACTCCCGCGTTTGGAAAATTTGGCAATTTAACTAGTACCTGTAGCGGAAAGCGGAATTAACCATTGGAGGCGTATAATCATGTGGCTCAGTCGCCATCGGCTGAGCGATTTGGGATCTCGCACACCCGAGGGCGGGTGTGCCACATTTT
>CAZNQT010000539.1:0-3616 GCA_964574885.1 uncultured Pirellulales bacterium | reverse complement strand
GTTCCTGGCCATTGAGTACATCCATGCCCTGTACGTTGCGGGTCATAGTGCCGGTGTGGAAATGAAAAATGCTGCGGTCGGTAGTGAGGATGAAGGGATAATTTTTATCCGGGACTTCGGCGGAGGGTTTATAGGTCAGGGGTACAAATTTTCCTTTGCCGCTAGGTGTGGCAAAGCGTTCGGTATGGAGGATGGGGGTACCGGGATGATCGGGGGCGGGACAAGGCCATTGCACACCGCCCTGCTCCAAGCGGTCATAGGAGACGCCGCGATAACTGGGCGTAAGAGAAGCGATCTCGTTCATAATGTCCTGCGGATCGGCAAAATCAAAACCGGAGCGGCCCATTTTCCGGGCGATCAGCGAGGTGATCTGCCAATCGGGTTTGGCGTGGCCCGGCGGTTCAATCACTTTACGGACTCGCTGGATGCGTCGTTCGGTGTTGGTGAAGGCGCCATCCTTCTCGGCAAAAGCGGCGGCGGGCAGGACCACGTCGGCCAACCGGGCGGTTTCCGTAAGAAAGATATCCTGAACAACCAGGAATTCCAGTTGTTTCATCGCGTCGGCGACATGTTGGGAATTCGCTTCGCTGATGATCGGATTCTCGCCGACGATATAGAGGGCTTTGATATGTTTCTTCTCGATGGCGTCAAAGATTTCGACATGCGTCAAACCGGGGGCGGCGGAAAGGGATACGTTCCAGGCTTTTTCAAATTTGGCTTTGACGTCTTTATTGTCAACCTTCTGGTAGCCGGGATAGACGTTGGGCAGGGCGCCCAGGTCGCAGGCTCCCTGCACGTTGTTCTGACCGCGGAGAGGATTGACGCCAGTGGAAGGTTTGCCAACGTTACCGGTCAACAGGGCCAAATTGCTGGTCGCCAGGACATTATCCGTACCGTGGGTGTGCTGGGTGATGCCCATAGCGTAAAAGATGGAGGCCGGTTTTTCGGCAGCATAACAACGGGCGGCTTTTTGTATTAATTCCCAAGGTACGCCGGTGGTTTTGGTTACAAACTCCGGATCAAAATCCTCGAGGGACTGCTTAAACACGTCAAAGTTCTCACACCGTTGTTCAATAAACGCCCGGTCGTGAAGGTTTTCCTCGACGATACTCCGCATGAGGCCCATCATCAGCGCGACATCGGAGCCCGGTCGATGCTGCAGGAAAATATGGGCGAATCGACATAGTTCGATTTCCTGGGGATTGGCGACAATTAGCCGGGCGCCCCGGGCGACGGCCTTTTTCATATGCAGGGCTATGACGGGGTGAGCGGCGGTAGTATTCGTGCCAATCGCCAGGATGCAGGCGGCGCCGAGAATTTCGTTAATGGAATTGGTCATGGCGCCGCTGCCGAGGCTCTGCACTAATCCGGCAACGGTGGGTGCATGACACAAACGGGCACAATGATCAATATTGTTCGTGCCCATCACGGCACGAGTGAATTTCTGCATGACGTAATTATCCTCGTTGGTACATTTCGCGGAGGATAAGGCGGCAAATTCATCGCCGTGATAGTCCGAGAATTTTTGGGCCACCAGGGTCAGGGCTTCGTCCCAATCGGCTTCGACGAGTTTGCCGTTCTTTCTGATCAGAGGCGTTTTTAAGCGATCAGGATGATTGATGAAATCAAATCCGAATCGTCCTTTGACACAAAGGGACCCTTTATTGACGGGACTGTCGCAATCGCCGCGCGAGCTGACGAGTTTACCGCCGCGGACGCCCAGATAGAGACTACAACCGACGCCACAGTAAGGACAGATGGTTTTCACTTCGCGGGAAGGCTGCTGGAAATTTTTGGGGATGAGGGCTCCTACCGGGCATCGTACGACGCATTCGCCGCAGGATTCGCAACGCGACTGGGCAATGGGCTTATTACCGAATGTTCCTACAGTCGTTTGCGGTCCGCGGAAGGTAAAGTCGATACCGCCGACCTGCTGGAGTTCGTCGCAGGTACGCACACAAATACCACAAAGTACACACTTGTTCGGATCGCGGTCGAAAAAGGGATTACTGGTATCGAGAGGAACGGTTCTCGTGGGCTTTCTTAATTGCTCCAGTCTTTTCTCGGAAATGCCGACATAGGCAGCCAGCTTTTGCATATCACATTGATTGTTTTTGGCACAGGTCAGGCAATCCACATGATGATTGGCGATGAGCAGTTCCATGGCTACCCGTCGGACCTTGTCGATCTCGGGACTTTCGGTCTTGACGTTCAGTCCTTCTTCCACGGGGGCGCGGCAGGCAATGGTGAGTCCCCGTCCTTCGATTTCAACCATACACAGGCGACAAACGCCCGTAGGTTCCAAATCAGGATGATAACAAAGATGGGGAATGTACATGTCGTTATCCAAGGCCGCTTCTAAAATCGTACGGCCGGGTTCGACACAGAGTCGCTGGCCATCTATATGGAAAGTGATTTTATCGGTCATAGGGAACCTCCGGTCACCAAGGTTGTTTTATCCCTTCTTCGGTATTGCCGATCTGCCGTTCAACGAACAGACACCGGCCGGACACCTATGTTCATGAATATGCTGATGATATTCCTCCGGGAAATAGCGTATCGTACTCAGTAAGGGATTGGGCGCGGTCTGTCCCAGTCCACAGAAGGCCCCCCGTTTGAGGCCCTCACATATATCGGTCAGCAGATTGAGATCGTCAGGCTTACCGGCGCCGCGGGTAATATCCAATAGTATGTCATGTAGCTGTTGGGTGCCGAGTCGGCACAACAGACACTTGCCGCAAGATTCCTTCCGAGCGAATTCGAGAAAATTGAGGGCCAAATCCACCATACACACGTTATCATCCAACGCGACGATTCCGCCGGACCCCAGGGAAACGCCATAGGACAGGAGGGAATCGTGATCCACCGGCGCCTGAAAAAGATGCGGGGGCACACATCCACCGCCGGGACCTCCGATTTCCACTGCTTTGAGGGTTTTATCCTTGTCCACACCGGCGCCTATTTTATAAACGATCTCGTCCAGGGTAACGCCAAAGGGAAGTTCATAGACTCCCCCCTGCCGAAAGTCTCCGGATAAACAAAACAGCTTGGTCCCTTTACAGTTTTCGGTTCCTATTTGTCGGAACCAGGAAGGGTCCTTTTGCAAAATGAGGGTGACGTTCGCCAAGGTTTCGACGTTATTGATAATGGTCGGACATTGCCCCAACCCGGCCTGCGGCGGAAATGGCGGTCTTAAGCGGGGCGCCCCCCGTTTGCCTTCGAGGCATTCGATCAAGGCGCTTTCCTCACCACAGATGTACGCGCCCGCGCCCGCCTTGATTTTGAGATGGAAGGAAAAGGAACTACCGAGAATATTCTCGCCCAGTAAACCGCACTGCTGCATTTGGTCCCGTGCCGCTTGCAATCGCTGTATCGCCAGGGAATTGGCCGCGGGACAATAGATATATCCTTCGTGAGCGGAAATCGCGAACGCTGCGATCAGCATCCCTTCCAGGACCGAGTGCGGATCGCTCTCCAGCAGCATTTGATTGGCAAAGGCGCCGGGATCGCCTTCACTGGCATTGCAGATCAGGTATTTTTTATCGGCAGTGGATTCGCGTGCAAAACGCCACTTCCGCCAAGTGGGGAATCCGGCCCCCCCCATGCCCCGCAGGCC
>CAZNQT010000538.1:0-3617 GCA_964574885.1 uncultured Pirellulales bacterium | reverse complement strand
GGCAATCGTGGAAGGTCTGGCGCAGCGGATCGTCAACGGCGATACCCCGACGGGCCTGAAGGATAAACGGGGGGTGGCGCTGGATATGGGGGCGCTGATCGCGGGGGCCAAGTATCGCGGGGAGTTTGAAGATCGTCTGAAAGCGGTGTTAAAGGAAGTTACCGATTCGGACGGTCAGATCATTCTGTTCATTGACGAATTGCACCTGGTGGTCGGTACGGGAAAAGCCGAGGGGGCCGTGGATGCGGGGAATCTATTGAAACCGGCACTGGCGCGGGGACAGTTACGCTGCATCGGGGCGACGACGCTGGATGAGTATCGTAAATATATTGAAAAGGATGCGGCGCTGGAGCGGCGGTTCCAGCCGATCCTGGTGACGGAGCCTTCGGTGGAAGATACGATAGCGATTTTGCGGGGTTTGAAGCCGCGGTACGATACGCATCACGGGGTGCGGATTACGGATGCGGCGCTGGTGTCGGCGGCGACGCTGTCAAATCGTTACATTGCGGATCGGTTCCTGCCGGATAAGGCGATCGATCTGATCGACGAGGCGGCGTCGCGGCTACGGATCGAAAATGATTCGCTGCCGAGCGAGCTGGATGAGATTCGCCGAAAGACCATGCAGTTGCAGATCGAGCGGGAGGCGTTGAAGAAAGAAACCGACGAGGCGTCGAAGCAGCGGCTGGAAAGGCTGGAAGAACAGTTAGCCAACCTGAGTGAGAAAGATCATGCCCTGACGGCGAAGTGGGAGTCGGAGACGGGGATGCTGCGGGAAATAAAATCACTACAGGAAAAAATCGGCGTCGCTCAAAATGAGTTTGAAGAGGCACAGCGACGAGGTGATCTGGAGGCGGCGGCGCGGATACGCTATGAACGCCTCGTCAAACTGGAAAAGCAGTTGCAGGCCAGGCAGCAGGAAGCGGAAGCGCGGAACGGCAACCGGATGGTGCACGAAGAAGTGACGCCGGATGCGATAGCCGAAGTGGTATCGCGCTGGACGGGGATTCCGGTGTCGCGGCTGTTGGCGGGCGAGAAAGAAAAGCTGCTGCACATGGAAGCGGAATTGAAAAGGCGGGTGGTCGGTCAGGACGAAGCGGTAACGGCGGTGAGCGATGCGATTCGCCGGGCGCGGGCCGGGCTGGGCGACCCGAATCGGCCGATCGGTTCGTTTATCTTTCTCGGACCGACGGGCGTGGGGAAAACGGAGCTGTCAAAGGCGCTGGCGGAATACTTGTTCAACGATGAAACCGCAATGGTACGGCTGGACATGAGCGAGTTCATGGAGCAGCACAGCGTGGCGCGGATGATCGGGGCGCCGCCGGGGTACGTCGGGTACGAAGAAGGGGGACGGTTGACGGAAGCGGTGCGGCGGCGGCCTTACTGCGTGATTCTGCTGGATGAGATTGAAAAAGCGCATCGCGACGTTTTCAACGTACTGCTCCAGGTGCTGGACGACGGCCGCCTGACCGACGGGCACGGGCGAACCGTGGATTTTAAGAATACCGTGGTGATTATGACGAGTAACATCGCCTCGCAGCAGATTCAGCAACTGGCGCAAGACAAAGGGCCGGAATGGGAGATCGAAGCACACGTCAAAGAGGCGCTGAAACAGATATTCCGACCGGAGTTTTTGAACCGGGTGGATGAGACGATTGTGTTCCATCCGCTGGGTAAGGATCAATTGCGCGCAATAATCGAGATTCAGTTGCGATATTTGCATACGCGGTTGAAAGAGCGTGAACTGCACCTGGAGGTGACCGATGCCGCCAAGGACCTGCTGATGGAAGAAGGCTACGATACGACGTTCGGCGCGCGGCCGTTGAAGCGAACGATCCAGCAACGACTGGAAAATCCGTTAGCCAAACAAATTCTCGCCGGCGAGTTTACCGACGGCGACACAATCCGAATCGACGCCGATCAACATACGTTTCGATTTGAGAAGGTTGGTGAATAACTTGTAGGGGCGGCCCCATGTGGCCGCCCTTTACATGTATAGGAGACACGGATGTCAACTGAAAACAGATGCATTTATTGTAACTCTTCAGATAATCTGTGTCGTCGAGCACACATTGTACCGAGAAGCCTTGGAACATTTAAAAATCAACCTACCTTAAAGAATATAGTATGTTGTGAATGTGATAAAGAAATTGGTCGTTGTGAAGAGCAGATTGTCAAATGTGGTCCAGAAGCAATCCTTAGGCTTGCTTTAGATATTAGAGGCAGGTCAGGTTCTAATTCAATATCTCCTTTTCGTCGAGGACATGCGGGACATGAACCTATATCATTTAAGACCACGTATCCAGGAACCGATTACGAAGTACTTGTTGAAATTATTCGCAGTTCACAAAATTGTAGGTTATTGCCTCAAGTAGTAATCATTCATGAAAACGGGAACTGTGATCAAGTTCTAGTAACAAAAGAGGATCTAACTGCAGAAGTTCTAAAAGAACAGATTAAATCTAAAGGTATTGATTCAAACACAAAATTATGGGTTACAGGAGATACCGAGGAGGATCAAAAAAGAATAAATACAATTTTAGAAAAAACTGGGTTAATAAAAGAAATATACAAAGAACTAGATTTACAGCCTTGTGAAAGTCCCGTTGTTACAGAAGGATTAGTCAAAGTTGATGCTCAATATTTCAGAGCGATTGCGAAAATAGCATTCCACTATTTTTTAGCTTTCAATAATGATTTTAATGGATTAAATCCTGTATTTAAAGGCATACGCAATTTTATACGTTACGGTGAAGGAAAATTTAAATCTTTTATTGAACAAAAACAAGGGCCTCTTGTTGAAGAGTTAAAGTACAACTATCGGCCAAGATATTATGGCCATTTTTTAATCGGCGAAATTGGACGTCGTAACGTATCATGTATGATACAATTTTTTATTGGTAAAGATATTGATCCGCAATTCTATACAGTGACATTGGGGGAAAAGGAAGGAATAATTGAATTTTCGCCACGTAAATTTGGTCATTTTTACGCTTATCTTGAACCAGATAAACGTGATGCATATGATGGAATTATTCAAAAATTAGGTCATAACGAACGAATTATTCTACCACCTGCATCAGGACTGATTTTGATACCGCAATCCCCAGGGCGGCCACGCGGGGCCGCCCCTACGGGGGGACACATCCGTTAACCGAAACAGGGCGGTCACACGGGACCGCCCCTACGGGTTGGACGTTCCGAGTTTTTAATGTTGTATCATCCCAATTATGCATTATAATACGATTATGGTCCAGAAATATGATCCAGAGATACATCATCGGCGTTCGATTCGACTGGCGGAATATGATTATACACAAGATGGTTGGTATTATGTGACGATTTGTTGCCAAAACCATCGGTGTTTGTTCGGGGAAATATTACAGGAGAAAATGATACTGAATTCTGCCGGAACCATGATAGAAAAATGGTGGCGGAAATTACCGGAAAAATATCCGGGTATTCGTCTGGACGAATATGTGATCATGCCAAACCATCTACATGGGATTATTGTGATCGTAGGGGCGGCCCCGCGTGGCCGCCCTAAACCGGATACACAATCTTCAAACGAATCAGGGCGATCACTTGGGATCGCCCCTACAGAACATTTGATATTCAAA
>CAZNQT010000537.1:0-3637 GCA_964574885.1 uncultured Pirellulales bacterium | reverse complement strand
GATACGGACCGCAAATGGTATTGCGTGCGGCAAGTGGCCCCGATTCGCAAACCTCTGCTCGGTTACTATGACGAGTCTAATCCGGAATGTGTGGACTGGCAGATCAAATGGGCCGTGGAAAACGGCATATCCTGTTTCCTCGTGGACTGGTACTGGGTACAGGGGCGTCAGCAACTGACCCATTGGTTTGAGGCGTACCGCAAGGCGCGATACCGCGACACTCTGAAAGTCGCCATCATGTGGGCCAATCATAATCCACCGGGCGCCCACTCGATGGAGGACTGGCACCGAGTGACTCAACACTGGATCGAGCATTATTTCTCTCTACACAGTTACTACCATATAAACGGCAAACCGGCTGTGTTTATCTGGAATCCGGAGGGGATTCGTAAAGACCTGTGCGGTTCCGGCGTCGTCAAAGAGGCCTTCGAGGCATCACAAAACCTGGCGCGCGGCAAAGGATTTCAAGGCATCACCTTTGTCGCCATGGGGTACGACTTAACCAAAGTCACATTCAGGCACTGCTGCGTGAAGGTTATTATGCAATTACGACCTACCATGAATGGGGCCGTACGATTGACGGGGGTATCTCCCGGAAATTGTTCTACTATGAAGACGTTGTGCGTCATAGTCCGATCGCCTGGCGCGAAAAGGACAAGGCCTCCGGATCTTTGCAGTATTACCCGCTCGTGGATACGGGCTGGGACAGTCGGCCCTGGCAAGGCGCGAAATCCATGGTGATTCAGGGACGGACGCCGGAGCGGTTCGAAAAACTGCTTCACGAGGCAAAATCATTTTGTAAAGAGAAATCCAAACCGATTCTGGTCCTGGGACCGGTGAATGAGTGGGGGGAAGGCAGCTATATCGAGCCCTGTACGGAATTTGGATTCGGGATGCTCGAATCCATTCGCAAAGTGTTTGCCAAAGAAGATCCCCAAAGTTGGCCCCTGAACCTGTCGCCTCTGGACGTCGGGCTGGGTCCTTATGATTTTTCTAAAAAACCAACCCTTCATACTCAAGACTGACAGGGAGATAAAATTCTTAAATCTTTCCTATAACGTTTGTCAAAATGAAATCAAATGTAAATAATTATTTATTTGGTGTGAGTATAAATTTTTTATTCATTTTGGCCGCTGTATTTTTCACCGGCTGCAATGCGTACGTTCCGGACAGAATCGGTTTTCACAAAGCGAAATACGACCGAAGCAGTCAGTTGCGGCCCTGGACAAGCTGGGATCAGGCGATCCAAAAGGAGATGGAATGGTGTCTCAAGTGTCCCATCGGACAAAACGAGTATCCGGTGTATTTCTATGCCGCTTCTATGGATGGCAACTACAAACCTTTACAGTCCGAGGGAATTCCCTGCCGTTAGTTAGGAATGGGGATCCTGTCGTACGTGAAATACTGGGAATACCTGGGTAAATCCGATTCCCGTATCATGAAAACAGCGGAATTGATGGGGAAATATCTTATTTATCAAGCTCTTACGGCGGACGAAGACGTCTATCCGCGATTTCCCCGCTCGACGGGGTATTCCAAGGATTTTCCTCTGTGATGCAGTGCGTTGGGCGACGAGAAGTTCGGTCCGAATGTGATTGAACCGGACAAGGGCGGCCTTGCGGGATATGCGTTGGTCCAACTCTATCTGTCACAGGCCAACTATCGAAACCTGGAGCATGCCAAGCACTTTGCGGATGTGCTGGTGCGGACCATGCGTGCCGGAGACGCTCGCCACGCACCCTGGCCGTTTCGCGTGGATGCAGTCACGGGAAAGCACTGGGGAGAACGAAATGGCAATATAGTATATATTCTGCGGCTTTTCGACGAGTTTATTGCGCTGGGATTTGAAGAATATCTAACACCGAGAAAACAGTTGTGGAACTGGATACAAACCTACCAGCTTCAAACGCCTGAGCAACTCGAGGAAAAGGTAGGGATTCCGCTTATAGAAGATGAAACCGGCGAGAACGACTGTCCTGCCTGGGTCGCCTTGGAACTGGCGCGGTATCTTATTGAGAAAAAAGAATCGCTTTATCCCCAGTGGAAGCAAGAGGCGGAAATCCTCATTCAATTTGTTCTGAGACATTATACGGTCTCACAGCCGGGAGGGATTACTGGTACGGCAGAACCAAATTTGCGTGGAAAGGGCGACGGCGGTATTCGAATAAAGGAAAAGAACTCTGGCAATTGAAGCAAGGAAACTCTACAGGCTCGAGTCCGGTGGTATCTGATTTAGATAATGATGGGCAACCGGAAATTCTTTTGGGGCGGAGCGATGGTCTTTCGGTTCTGACCCACAAAGGCACTATCCGTTGGCACTATCGTATGAAAAAACCGGTTCATGATGCGATCGCCATGGGAGATATTGACGATGACGGCAAGGAGGAAATCATTGTCATTGATTTATCGGGTTACGTTGCTTGTCTGAACAGCGAGGGCATCTTACGATGGGCGGCTTCGGCGGAAGAACGTGTACGCAGGTCCCTTGCGATTGCGGATATCGATGGGGATTCCGTAGTGGAAATTATCATCGGGGGATACAGCGCTGCACTGCACATCTTCGATCCTGATGGGAATCTAAAAGAACATGTTCCCCTGCCGGCAGCAATGAACGCTTGCCCTACGATTGTTGATTTTAGGGGAGAGAATAAAATCTGTGAACTTTGTGCCACGATAGCAGAGATTGTGGCTTTATCGTGGATGGAAACGAAATACCAAGTGGATCCACCTATCCTGGGATCCGAATATCGAGCTAACTCCGCCCGTACGGGTTCGTCCCGTACGGGTTCGTATTTCCCCACCGAATCCGAGGAGCGCGTTCGCATTTCCTAAATGGAACAAAGTCATCTCTAGAAAATTTAATTTCATGGTGCTGTAAGGGTTTTTGTGCGTTTAGATCAACACGGAAACTCTTGAAATATATAGACTTATAAAGAAACTCGGCGTTAAGCGAGAAATACAGCTATCAAGAGACCGAAGGGGAGATTATACTGTACGTCAGACCCTTATCCAGGTATAATTAACAGATAAAATTCAAGTTTCGTTACACTGTGGAATTCAAACACGGTTTTGCATCTTTCAAAGAATAGGCAATCTGAAACGGTGCGAAAGAAGAAATAGTTCTTGCGTTCCAGTCTGGTGAAATCAGAGATGAGTATGTCTGATACGATCAAATGTACTTTGAACAGGAGGACGAGTACCATGAGTAAGAAATGTGTTTTTTGTTTTGTAGTTGTCATGCTGCTGAGCAGTGGGAGCAGCATGCAGGCCGCGTCCTTTAGCGAAATTGCCGTGGCGGACATCGAAGTTGGTAATGATCCGTCTCTGGGTCCGGACAGCTCCTCGAATGGTAGTGGTCTGGGAATCCGCAATATTCCAGACAGACGCCGGGTGACGTTCATCCAGTATGATATCTCGGGGCTTCGGGCGGAAGGTGAAGTTTTTAAAAATATCAGCTTCAGCAATTTTGGTCACGATCAAGATGATCCGATAGATGTCTATGGAGTGATCGAGAGTCAGGATGATTTTTCGGACGATGATGATGTGGAAGATCTCACCTGGAATACCGCACCCGGCGTGATGAATACGCCCCCCCCCCCCCCAAGGAGACCGCGCCAAAGGCATAAACATGGGGCCC
>CAZNQT010000536.1:0-3637 GCA_964574885.1 uncultured Pirellulales bacterium | reverse complement strand
GGATCATACAGTGCCAGGCCTCCTCCTATCACCAAATCCGACGCCGGATAGTAAGGATCGCCGGATAGTCCAAATCCCAGGCCATTAGTATCATAGAGTTGGATTTTAACGGGTTGGCCTGCCATCACCGCAAACGTGTAATAATCCACCAAATCCGGTAAAGGACCCGGACCTTCTACCTCACCCACCAGACTTACCGTTCCATCTCGTGAACCCAAAAACTGGGCCGCATTCGGATCATTGGTTTGAATTGGACAGTCAAGATCACCTGCGTCATTAATGAAACCCAGTCCGCCGCCTTCAAAGAAATAACTGAATTTTTCGATCTCACGCTGGACATCTACGTATTGCTCTGAGTTATAATCACGTATTCCGGGGAAATGAGGTACGTCGCTCCGGCCGTGCACCAGGATGGGCATCCCCCAGTTATCATTACTATACACGCTGTTGATGACCCCCTGGATTTCCACCTCCGCTGCTAATCCATCGCCGTCGTACTTTGTAGAACCCACCGGGGTCCAACTGCCGTCACTTTCTTCGATGCCGCCCGATTGGGTGCCAACCGCCAAGGTATTCAAATCCCCGTCCACCAGAAAACGATTCGTCCCCAGATACCCCGCATAAAACATGTCTATGCTGCCATGGATATCTACGTCCCCGAATACGCCCCCGCCGATCAAAATCTTGCCGATCTCCTGCGGATCGCCCTGCAAATCCGGGGCCAATACGATGCCCGGACGATAGGCGCCGCCTGGAAATACTCCCTGCGCTCCCAGGTCCGGGGCGAGTTCGGTTGTATCGAAAAAGGTGCCTAGACCGAGATCGCCGGTGACGAGGGGATCTACGTTGCCGGGGGACCAGGTGATATCCCATATATCGGAAGGATTGGGGACAAGCTGGGGGATAGTGCCGATCATTACGCCCCCGGCATTATCCGGTGTGAATATATCCGTATTGTCCTCATCGGTAAATAACCATGCCGTTTGTCCGTCGTTGGCGCCGTCATTATGAATGATCGAGATATATGCATCCGCCGTGCTCGACTCGATATACATCATGTAAATGTCGGCGAAATTTATACTCGCATAATCATCATCTACCAGTTCTACCTCGGAGATGTTAATTTGATACAGCGTGTCGGTAACCGGATCCGTTGCGTAACCGACGTTGCTTAGACGATCAAACGACATTCCTGTTAAGTAACTCTTGTAATCGGGATCGGCTACCGGGACATACTCCGGGTATTCGATCCCGTCGTCACTGAATCGATTCGCCACCTGCGCCGCTAGATCCACTTCGTGTAACTCGCCGTCATTCGGGGGGAACGCCGTCGGATCCGTCGGATCAGGCTCGGAATTCACTAACGCCCACAGCCGAAGGCGATCGTCATACATCAATCCTGGAACCTGCTGCCCGCTCGGAGAATCCGTCAGATACGTCGATACTACTTGCACTTCATTCGTGATGGTGGACTCCACCAGCGAGATCGTCAGGAATTCTTTTGGTTGAGTATACCCTTCGTCATTAAACGCAAGGAAGATCGGTTCCGTTAGCGACGGACGAATCGCCGTCTCCATATAAGCGATCGTTGATATATCCATCGCGATCGCCGTCGGCAGATTCACCTCGCTATAGGTATAATCCGGGACATTCAGCAGGTTCCTGCCCGCCGCCTCCGCCTCCACGATCCCGTCCCGGTCGCTTGCTTCATCAATCCCGTCCCCATCGTCATCAGACAGGTCGATCCGAATCAGGACCTCGCCCGTAGTGATTACATTGCCCACCGCGTCAAAACTCGTTGGGCCGACGGCCACCGCATATAATTCGCCCGTCACTGGATCAAACGCCGCTGAATTAAAACCGGTATAATAGATATCGCCCGTGGTCGGATCGTCGAGGTCTGCAATTTGGCCGATGATCTCATCCACCGTACCCGTTAATGTATCCACTTCGAACAGGATCCCCGTATCCGAGATTCCGTAGGTGTTCCCGAGTGGATGGGAGGCTAACGCGTTCACCGAAAAGCCTAGACTGCCCATCGTGTTCGGCGGCACTTCTTGAATGATGTAATACCCCCCCGGACCGCCTCCGAAATAGTATTCCTGATCCCAGGATGGTATAAATTGCCCTGATATATCGCGCCCCTGATAATCTAATATCTCGATGACGATGTCTTGCTCCGGCGGCAAA
This sequence comes from uncultured Pirellulales bacterium, assembly GCA_964574885.1. Classification (GTDB taxonomy): domain Bacteria; phylum Planctomycetota; class Phycisphaerae; order Sedimentisphaerales; family SM23-30; genus JAFGFX01. The sequence continues at coordinate 1,447 of CAZNQT010000536.1, read as the reverse complement.
CCCGAGAGAGTGCCGATCGTGAGGATATTATAATTCGCCTGCGTCGGATCGTCCCCAGGTGCATAGCCCTCCGGATCAGTATATACAAACGTCATAGTTTCTGGTGCGTCTCCCGGCAGCCAGGCATCCGCAGGCAGGGCGATCGTCGTCAACAACATACGCGCCTCCAGCTCCTCCAGCATCAATCGTGAATGCCCTGGCCAGGGCATGTTGTTACTGCCACCTCGTCTTCGACTCACGCCGATTCGTTCCGAAATTCGACCTATCAGACCGCGACGCCGACTTCTACGGTTTATCCGGTTCAAGGTGATCTCCTTATAGGTAAGCTGTTACGTAGGTTCTTTATCGGTAAGCAGTTATAATCCCTGGGCATGCTGGTGGGCGCTCTCATATCTACCCTGGGTTTGCCGGTAGCTCGGCATTATTTACCCATCTTGCCACCGCCATCTCGCCCCAATGCCCTGATATGCCGCTGCATATCGGACGCTCTGAAATCCCATTGTCACTATATTGCCAGTCTTTGTCAATAAAAAATGATCCCGCTGCCGCCAGAAATTCGCTCCTAAATCCTTTCCTCATCATATTGCAGCATTGAGTTTTTACAAATCGATCAAGACGGCTCGAAGAATATAGGTAATATAGAAAACATAGGCAATATGAGTAACGTATAAGGAATTTAACGGCATTGGAATATTTTTTCCCGGTCAATCCGGTTTTAGTTATTTGGACGTTTCCAAGGGTTGTGTCGGGTAAGATATTTTATATGGGTTGATTATATCGATTCGTCGGGTTACCGGGAGCATATCACAGCGGGTCAGGTGTTATTTTGATGTGTAAGTGTTTATTGCAGTTAATTTTGCGCCGATATCAGTAATAACAATTAAGTCGGAAAAGGGAAAAGAGAATGTGAGTCTAAAGACCTATGATATTTACCAAATTTCACTATTTTCAAAAGGGAATCCGGTTGACACTTAAATTTGGTTTTGATACAATGCCATTACGCTTTGAGTGAGGAAAGATGCATATTTTAACATGCATATTTTTACAAAACTCTTTCATTACATAAATTACGTTTAGGTTCATATAGATTCAGGAGGATATTGAACCGCTTATCTGATGTGAAAATTTGTTAACTGAATGTGTCGTCGGACAACAGGGAGTAGGATTCTCTTATCTTCGGAGGATTTTCGACAAGGTGAAAAAAACCTTATTTAAGAATGATTTACGCACTTAGAGTAGCATGATTTTAGGGAGAAAGGAGGGCGTAATTTTAAAAGAAGAGAGTAGATGCAAATATGGTTACAACCCAGAGAAGAAGTTATTTGATTTAGTTACATTTTTTGGAGGAAGGTAGTATGAAACCTAAAGTATGTTTAATGATGATGTTGGCATGGTGCGTGGCACTATGCCTGAGTCAAGTCGCCTCGGCGGTGCCGCTGATCACTAG
>CAZNQT010000535.1:0-3647 GCA_964574885.1 uncultured Pirellulales bacterium | reverse complement strand
CCATTTACATGGAAATCACGTGCTGAGCAAATAAAAGAATGGGCTGAGGCAAATTAATAATGAAAATCAAAATTATTATTGCTGTATTACTATTGGCTGTAGTTGTAGTCTATCCCGTTCTGTTAATAGCTATTATAATATTGGCAACAATTTATCTGCTGTCGAAGCTGCTATTGGTGAAAAGAACACGAAAACAAAATTTGCCTAATGGCAAGCCACGCAAAGCTACATATAGCGTTAGTGATCCCAAGGGAATATTTCAAGGAAACCAGGATGTATTAGACGGCATGGAATTCATTGCCACAATGCAACTAAAGACACCACTCAAATACTTGGAAATGCACCGGAAGGTGTTTACCAATACTAACGATTTTCCTTATTATGATCTTATATATGGATGCTTAATTCCTAAAACAAAAACATGGGCAGATCTCGGTATTTCAGGTCTTAAGGAAATCCCTGAAGGTACAATGGCGAGTGATATAGGTCAAATACCTGTAAATGGTGGCATATATTTAAAATTCCTAAAAGACTTTAGAAGGATTGTTGAATCTGATATGCTGCCTGAAGAAAAAAGACAACAGATATTAGCATTGAGAAGTATAGATAAAAGCTATGCCGAAATAATGGATAAACACCACGACTTGACAAACGGAAATCTGGACCAATGGTGTGGGTACGATAAATCATTAGGGATAACTGGATTCGATTCAAGATTATCTCGTAATCTTTGGGACGCAGGATTTAGGAGCCAAATCGAAATCAGAAAAGCAACAAATGCCCAACTGATGAAGGTACCAGGAATAGGAAAAGTAAAAGCTGCCAAATTGAAGCAGTTTATTATAGATAGTCAATTTAGAATAGGCAAGACTTGATCTGACATTTTTAGTTTATTGCTTCATGATCTATGAGCAATGCGAAGGTGTAGCTGTAGCGGAGTTACACTTACAAAATCAAAACGAAACTAGTAAAAGAACGCGTGGGGCAAGGCCCCACCCTACATCTGGTTTCTCCGACGAGGGCGGCGGAGCTACATGTACATGCGAGTTTATCGCCATTTACCTACCGAGGGGAAAACCGCTTACTGACGTGCGCGGCTTGTGTACAAGGTTTTCACCGTATGAAAAAACACGGCCACGATGGTCGTGGCACACTTTCTGAAAGACCATGCTCAAAAGTACTTGATCATACCACCCGATCAAATCCCAAAGCGGCGGCTGGCGCCGCCGCACTCCAAACTATCGTTCAAAATAGTTTTTGGGCATGGTCATAAATTTATAGCCTGCGGCATCGCTGAAATAGATTTCGTTATAATTTTGCTCGTACCACTGCAGCCATTGGTTTTTTTCGGAGAACGACTGTTTGGTATAGCGTTCGAGCAGGGTGCGGGCGGTGGGGGCCTTATCCGGCTGGTCGAGCAGGTCGATCAGGGTTTCCAGGGTGGCTAACGAGCGGTTGGATTTGAGGCCCAGAGATTTGAGTTCGGCGTCAATGCGAAATCCCTGGTCGCGATAGACGAGTTCGATATTCTCGCGATAGAGTTTGGCCAGCCCTTCGGGATCGTTTTTATAACGGTCGTATAAGGCCGGATCAAAATTCCGTTTAAAGAATTTTTCCTGATCGGATGAGATGCGGTTGATGATGGGCGCTAAATTGAGGACGCCGAGCCGACTGCCCCGACCATTTCGGATCAGGGGTTTTTGGCCGTTGAACTGGTAGATGTATTCAATGCAATTGAGGAAGAGATTCCGACCTGCCGGCGTCATCTTAGCGGGCGAACAGGAAAATCCCCATTGCAGGAAATTTCCCTGTCTGCCGATACCGACAGCGTGATATTCTTTGCCGCTATTATACCCATAGGCAATGATCTCGGCGTCCGGGGAATCTTCGAATCCCCAAAAGCGGGATACGACGCTGCCATACTTTTTCCCGGAGTTCTGGACCCTCCATACCTTGATCTTGTCGGGGAGATTTTCACCGCCCGGTCGGCGCTTATAATTGTCGGGCGTATCCCACATCTCGAATGTGAGAACGACGCTTCGAGGGTGCTGATACACCGGGTGTTCGAGCAACTCACCATGAGCTGCATCCGACATGCAGTTTCACAAATAGCCCGTTTTCAAGCCCAGGTGACCGCAAATAAAGGCGCCGGGTACGCCGAGGGTTATCAGCGGTTGCGCAAACGAATCGGACAGGTTGAATTTCGGCTGAACCCAGTCCGTACCGCCGCGGTCCACGATGGTTACATCGAAGCCATTGGTTTTCGCTTCGGCGAATTGATCAAACGGAAGCGTTTGCACCTCCGGGAAGTTTGATTTGAGCATAGAAATAAATTGCCGGGCCCGGTCGGTTTTCAACAGACCTACATAGAGGATGCGCTGTGGTTTTTTCCAGGTAGCCGGATCGGGAGGAACGGGCCTAATACGAGCAGGTTCATCCTGCGAACGTTCCGTCGGTTGGGAAGAGACGGCTGCCGGTTGTTCGGAGGAAGATTCTTTTTTCTTTTCGCAACCGGAAACAAGCCCAGATACGAAAACGAGCATACCGCCCAGCAGACAACCACGAATAAATAGTTTAAGTATCATCAATTCAGATTCTACACTATCTTCAGGTGGAAAAAAAGGAAAAGTATCCGGTACAGTTCCTGGATTAAATTCCTGCCAAAATGACAGGGGAAAGGAGGCATTTCTGGGTAACCTCATTCTCAAGTTCATTATAAGTGCTTGTAAATAATATATTTACAAATTTCTCCGCCTTTTCTGGCACAGAGTTTGCGAAGTCAATATAAGGATGAGATAACGTAATAACATGGTATTCGTCCCCCTGTTGACATAGGGGGCTTTAAATAAGGTTTGCAGTGCACACTCTTCCAAGATTGATGGTGTGCGATGCACACCCTACCGAAATTGATGGTGTGCAGTACATGATAAATTAAGATTGGAGCGAAAAAGATATGCGGATTGATAGGTTTACGGTAAAGGCACAGGAAGCGATCCAGACGGCGCAGGAGATGGGGACGTCGGCCCATCACGGTACGCTGACACCGCTGCACCTGTTGGCGGGTCTGTTGCGAGACGGGGAGGGGGGAATTATTGTACCTATATTGGAAAAGGCCGGGTGTAATGCCGAACGAATTAAGTCCATGACCGACAGCGAACTGGAACGTCAACCGAAGGTATCGGGCGGGGGACAGTTGACGGCGGATCAGGCGTTGAATCAGGTCATGGTTCAGGCGAAAAAGGAAGCGGATACGCTCAAAGATCAATATATCAGTACGGAGCATCTGCTGCTGGCGCTGCTGGAGGTGGAAAGTGCGGCCAAGGAGATTCTTACAGTCAATGCCGTCAAGCGGGACGAGATCATGTTGGCGCTGCAGGAAGTGCGGGGGGGGCAGCAGGTGACGGATCAAAATCCGGAGGATAAATATCAGGCGCTGGAGCGGTTCGGGCTCGATCTGATCGAGTTGGCGCGAAAGGGCAAGCTCGATCCGGTGATTGGTCGGGATGATGAAATCCGGCGGTGCATGCAGGTATTGAGTCGTCGGACGAAAAATAATCCGGTGCTGATCGGCGAACCGGGGGTGGGCAAGACGGCAATCGTGGAAGGTCTGGCGCAGCGGATCGTCAACAGCGATATCCCGACGGGCC
>CAZNQT010000534.1:0-3648 GCA_964574885.1 uncultured Pirellulales bacterium | reverse complement strand
ACGTGGGTCTGCTGGCGGGATTTGTCTGGTGGGGGGGCTGGCTGCTGCGGTTTGGCCGTAAGGTACGTGGAATTCTTACCCTCATAACGATCATCGGTTTTGTTTTAATCGTGCCGGAACGAGCGCCGATATTACGCGCCGGGGTCATTTGCACGGTGTTTTGCCTTGCGTATATGACTCGGCGGACCACGAACAGTGTGAATTTATTATCCTTGGCGGCGATTCTGTTATTACTGTGGCGACCGCTGGATTTGTTCAACACCGGATTTCAATTATCATTCGTGGTCGTATTGGGAATCGCTTTGTTTGCCGGTGCGCTTTATCAACGGCAATTCACCGGCGGAGACAGTGATTTACCCCTGGTGAAATGGCCGGTGTGGTGGCAGCAGGCCATAGGCCGGAAACTCACTTGGTGGCAGTACCTGTTGCGGTACGTGGGGCGGTTCCTGTTTGGATTGGTGGTGGTGGCGTTGGTAGCATGGGGGGTGGGTATGCCTCTGGCGGCGTATCATTTTCACCGGTTGGCGCTGTGGGGACCGGTGGCCTCGGTCGTCTTATTTCCCTTTATCGCGCTGGCCATGCTGCTGGGCTTCGCCAAACTGCTTATAGCGGGTTTGCTGCCCACCGTTGCCTATGGACTGGGCTGGGCGCTGCATGGGATAGCTAAAACTACGGTTTTAACGGCCCAATGGTTGAGTGAGTTACCGTTTGGCAGTCTATACACCGCCTCGCCGCCGATCTGGTTTCTGGCGACATTTTACCTGTTGCTCATAGTAGGGGCCTGGTCCCTGAGGTGCGGTAACCTTCGGTACAATAAAGGATTAGGTCGGTATGTTCTATTGGGATTGGCGATCTGGGCAAATGGGTTTGTTTTGAAATTTCCATTTCAGCAGAATCCGGCGGGGCAAAGCACTCGTATAGATGTATTGGCGGTGGGCGATGGTTGCGCCACGGTGGTAGAACTGCCCGACGGTAGAGTCGTATGTTACGATGCCGGCAGCAGGAGCAGCACGAATCCGGCTACGAGCACGATTCTGCCCTTTTTACGCAGCCGGGGAATTCAGCGTCTGGAGGCGTTGTTCATTTCGCATCCGAATCTGGATCACTACAGCGGGGCGGTGGCACTCTGCCGGCAAATTCCCGTCAAGGCCGTTTATGTGAGTGAGTATTATGATGTGATGGGCAGCCGGACCGGGAAAAAGGTGATCCGGGAGATTGAGGAACTGGGGGTGCCGGTTCGGAGTATCTACCGGGGGTGTACAATGCAGCGTCCAAACTCTCAAGAGGAACCCTGGTATGAACTTCAGGTGTTGTGGCCGGGTACGCAAGAGCCCAACTATGAAATGGATACGAACGACAGTTCCCTGGTGCTGCGAATTGTCGATCGCAACGGTGCGTTTTTATTGTGCGGCGATATCGGCGAGGTTCCCCTGCGTATTCTGTCGGAGCGAGAAAGACAGGATCGACTGCAGGCCCAGGTACTGTTCCTGCCGCACCATGGGGCGCTCGTTCGCGGCTTAGAGGAATTCGTCCAACAGGTCGATCCCGAACTCTGCGTCAATAGCTGTGGGAAAATGCGCGTGAAGACGTTCGAGCCCTTGCAGCAGAAGCTCGCGCCGCGAAAGTTACTCCATACCTATTCCAGCGGAGCTATCACAGTTTCTTTGACAACCAACGGCGTTACCGCGCAGACGTTCCGGGAAGCTCAACTGGAGTAGAAGTTTGATACTTCTATAGCTCGGCGAAGTTTTTGAGGATTTGCAGTCCCACGCGCTGGGATTTTTCTGGGTGAAACTGGGTGGCGAACAGGTTGTCGCATCGGATACTGGAGACGAACTCAATGCCGTGCCGGGTGGTGGTCGCGATGACGGAGTCCTCGTCTGGGACCACATAATAGGAGTGTACGAAATACACGTACGAATTCTCTTCGAGGTCGCGATAAATCGGAATCTCACCGCGGATATTGAGGGCGTTCCAGCCCATGTGGGGGATTTTCAGATCGTGTTCGTCCTGGCGACCGCTGAAATCAAACCGGACCACCTTGCCGGGGATGATTCCCAGACCCTGGTATTCGCCGTCTTCGTAACTGACGTCGAAGAGCAATTGCAGGCCGAGGCAGATGCCCAGAAACGGGCGCCCCTCGGCAATAACCTTTCGGATCGGTTCGACGAGTTGCTGTTCGCGCAGGGTGTTGATGGCATCGGCGAAGGCGCCTACGCCGGGCAGAATTACTTTATCCGCCGCTTCAATTTGAGCCGCGGAAGTGACGATCTGCACGTCGGCGCCGACCTTTTGGCAGCCCTTATAGACGCTGTGTAGGTTGCCCATGTTGTAATCGATGATGGCGATCATGGTTTTAAAATGACGAATGACGAAATTCGAATGACAAATCAATATCGAAATTCGAATGTCGAATATACACCTATGTTTTTATCCACATTAAAAGGGCGGTCACGCGGGACCGCCCCTACTCACAACTCACAACTTTATACTCACAACTGATTTTAATACATGTGGACGACAATTTCCACGCGACGATTTTGCGATTTACTGGAGCCAACGGGATGGTACTGACTGCGACCGGAGGCGGCCAACTGTTTGGCGGGGATGCCCTGAGAGATCAGATATCTTGTGACCGCCAGGGCCCGTTCGCAAGAGAGTTCCCAGTTGTCTTTCCATTTGCTTTTGCGGATCGGATCGGTATCGGTATGCCCGACGACGCCGATTTCTTTGCCGGAGTACTTTTGTTTAATAGTGCTGGCGATACTATTCAATCTGGACTTGGCGGAAGATTTCAAGATCGCTTTGCCGGAATCGAATAACACATCGCTGGCCAATTTTTGCGTCAAGGTGCCTTTCTTCGGATCCCATTCCCATTCTTTATCTTTTGTCGGAGTGGGGGTTTTGGTTTCTGTGGGTTTCGGTTGCTGTCGCAGCGACGCTAACTGTCCGGCCAATCGATCTCGTTCGGCCGTGCAGTCCTGGAGAGACTGCTGGGTACTGGAGAACAAACCGTCCAGGTTCTCCTTCTCCTGCATACAGGCTTCATACTTCTTCTGCCAGGGCTGACATCCCGTACTCAGCGCCAGCATACCACACACTGTCAACGCCACCATCCATTGCATCGGTTTCATCGCAGGTCTCCTTCCGTGCTACGAATTTGTTTTCCCTTGTGATTCTTTTTTTACCTGACCAACCAGTTCCTGCCGCATCTTTTCGTCGCGGCGCATCTGTTGAATATCTCGAATAATTTTACCGATCCATTTTCGCACCCGGTGCAATAACACGCCGAATCCCATCATGGAGAGAGCGAATAAAAATAAGGGTAACTGTCTCGTTTTTGTAAAAACAAGATGCAGTTCGACTTTTTCCCGGTTGAGAATGAAAAATAACACCACGTAAATCAAAACCAGACCCAACACGGTCAGTTTGAAATAGACTTTAATCTTTCCGGCGGTTATAGCCATATATGTTTTCCTTTTCGTTCTGTGTTCACGGCATCGGCGGCGGGGCGAATACCCGTTCGAAATACGCGATAATCGTATCGTGCATCATCATCACCGCCAAGGTGGCAACGGACAACAACGGGCCGTAAGGAATCTCCCGCGTCCGATGCAGGATCAGCCGCGTCAGGGCCCAACTCAACGC